>JBCCRG010000053.1:0-12465 GCA_039208155.1 Bacteroidota bacterium
ACCTTCGACGGCGAGCAAGCCGCCCTGCTCCTCGACCGCGACAAGGCCGAGAAGGTCGCTACCAACCTGATCTCGAACGCGCTCAAGTTTTGCGACGCGGGCGGGACGGTCCGGGTCACCGTACGCGTCCGTTCCAGCGACGACGCTGCTGAACCCGGCCGCCTCGTGCTGGAGGTGCGCGACAGCGGGCAGGGCATCCCCGAGGCTGACTTGCCGCACATCTTCGAGCGGTTCCGGCGAGCCGGGTCGGGCGACACCGTCGGGACGGGCATCGGGCTGGCGCTCACGCGCGAACTCGTGCGCATGCACGGGGGCACCATTGAGGCCACCAGCGAGGTCGGCTTCGGAAGCACCTTCACCGTCACACTCCCGGTTGACGCGGCGCCGGAGATGCCCGCATCAGCGTCACAGGGCTCAGCGGCTACCACTAGGGGCACAACAGCCAGCGCGGTGTCCTTCGACGATGCAGCCTTCCTGGACGACCTCCTCGCTGACGACGCACTCACCGGGGAGGCGACTGATGACGCCGCACACACGGACGACGAGGCCACGACCGTGCTGCTCGTCGAGGACCACGACGACGTGCGCGCCTACGCCCGTGAGGTGCTCGGCGACACCTACCGGTTCCTCGAAGCCAGCGACGGTGCGGAGGGGCTCGCCCTCGCCCGGCAGGAGGTGCCAGACCTCGTCGTCTCCGACGTGATGATGCCGGGCATGGACGGCTTTGCGCTCTGCCAGGCCCTCAAAACCGACCCGGTGCTCGACCACGTGCCGGTGATCCTGCTGACGGCGCGCGCGTCGGCCGAGAGCAAGGTGGACGGGCTGGAGCGCGGCGCCGACGCGTACCTCACGAAGCCGTTCAACGCCCGCGAGCTCCAGGCGCACGTCGAGAACCTGCTCCAGTCGCGCCGCCTCCTGCGCCGCCGCTTCAGCCTAGACGCCACCCTTGAGACCCGCCCTGCGACCGACAGCCCGGACCCCATGCCGTCGGCCGAGGAGGTCTTTGTGGAGGCGGCACGGACGGCGGTCGAGGCTCGGCTGAGCGACGAGGCGTTTGACGTCGGCGCGTTCGCGGACGCGCTCGGCATGAGCCGGCGGCAGCTCCAGCGCAAGCTCCGCGCGGTCACCGGAGAGACGCCGAACGCCTTTGTCCGCCAGGTGCGCCTCCACCACGCCGTCGAACTGCTCCGGCACCGCCGCTACGAGACCGTCGCCGAGGTGGCCTACGCGGTCGGCTTCAGCTCGGCGTCCTACTTCTCGCGATGCTTTAGCGACGCCTATGGGACCGCCCCAACGGATTTCGCCGAGGAAGCCTAGTCGCTCCGAAAACATGGACGTTTATGAGCAGCGGTGGTGCAAACCCAGCTCATTGTCATCCCCGACTTGATCGGGGATCTATACAGTACACCACATGGATCCCCGCCTTCGCGGGGATGACGGGCATGTGGGCGGTAGGCAACGCGCTCCTACTTCTCGTTTCGAGATTGCGAGCGGGTTAGGGGGACCCTGACGCATGCACAGATGCGCCAACCCCTAGCACAGACGCGCCACGGCGCGTTTCTGCACGGCATTGGCGCAGCCGCGCGGCCGGATCGCCCGATTCTTCGAGGACTCGCAGCTCCCGCTGTGCGCTGACGCCTGACGCCAGGTGCCTGCCAGTAGGAGCCGACCCTCGAACAGCGCGGCGGCTGGCATGCCTACCACAACGATCTCGACGGCGGCACGATGGTGGACCTACCAGCGGGAACGCTTCCCACTCGCGGCGCACGGGCCGCTCGTGGCCGCCTTCAGCCTCTCGGCGATGAGCGTCTCGGCTGCGCTCCGTGGCGGCCCAGCGCTGGACCCCCTCGCGGCTACGCTGGCGGTGGGAAGCTGCCTTCTCTTCTTCCTCCTCCTCCGCGTCGCTGACGAGTTCAAAGACTACGCGGAAGACTGCCGCTACCGCCCGTACCGCCCGGTGCCCCGTGGCCTGGTCAGCCTCCGCGAACTCGGGGTGGTCGGGGTCGGGGCAGCAGCGTTGCAGTTCGGCTTCGCCCTTGCGCTCAGCCCCAGACTGGTACCGCTGCTGTTCATCGGCTGGGCTTACTTCAGCCTGATGTGCGTCGAGTTTTTCCGCCCCGATGCGCTGCGGGCCCGCCCGCTGGCCTACCTCGGGTCGCACATGGTCATCGTGCCGCTGATCGACCTCTACGCGACGGCGTTTGACTGGGCTGTGGCAGAAGCCCCGCCGCCGCCCGGGCTGGGCTGGTTCGCCGTGGCCTCCTTCTTCAACGGCGTCGCAATCGAGGTCGGCCGCAAGGTGCGCGCGCCCGAGGATGAGGAGCCCGGTGTGGAGACCTACAGCGCCCGCTGGGGCCTTCGGCATGCCCTCGCCTTCTGGCTAGTTGCCCTCGTCCTGACCGCGCTCCCCGGCATCGCCCTCGCCTCGCTACTCGGCGCCGGGACAGTGCTCGCCGCTGTGTTCGCAGTCCTGCTGGCCGGTGCGGGCCTCGTCGCGCTTCGCTTCGTCCGCCGTCCTCGCGGCCGGGCCGTCGAGGTCTACGCCGGACTCTGGACGCTCGCTTTCTACGGCAGCCTCGGCCTCGCCGCCCTGCTCCGCTAGCCTGAACCCGCGTACCCTATGTGCTACGTCTTCTTCGCCCACGACACCGACGACCGGCAACAGCTCGGTGGCAAAGCTGCCGCGCTCCAGCACCTCCAGGCCCGCGGGCTTCCCGTGCCGGACTGGTTCGTGCTCGCCCCGCAGGCCTGCTGGGACAGCATGACGCCCAGCCAGCGCGACGCTCTCGCTGAGGGCGGGGATGCCGACAACCTGGAGCGCCTCGTGCCCAGCCGCGCCGTCGAAGCCGCGCTGGCCGACGCGCTCGCTCGCCTGGTTGCACCGACTGGTGATCCGGTGCGCGTCGCCGTGCGCTCCTCCGCGCTCGACGAGGACGGGGCGCTGCACTCGTTTGCGGGCCAGCTTGAGAGCGTGCTGAACGTCCCTGTCGAGCACGTGGCCGCGCACGTCGGCCGCGTCTGGCGCTCCGCCTTCGGGAGCCGTGTGCGGGCCTACCGCTCCGAGCGGGGCCTGCCGCCACCGTCGCCACCGGCCGTGCTGATCCAGCGGATGGTGCAGGCCGACTGCGCAGGCGTCGCGTTCAGCGCGGACCCTGCGACCGGGCAGCGCGGCACCGCCGTGGTGAGCGCCGTCGTCGGCTTCGGTACGGCACTCGTAGACGGCGAGGTCGATGCGGACACCTACCGCGTGGACCGCAACGGGGAACTGGTTGATCTCGTCGTCGCACCGCAGGCGGTCACTCACCGCCGAGGGCGTGACGCGGGCATCCAGCACGTCGCGTTGGCGCCAGAGGACAGCGCGCGCGCGGTACTCACCGTGCCTCAGGCGCGCGCCGTGGCGGACCTTGCCCGCCGTTCGGCCGCCGCGTTTGGCCGCCCCCAGGACATCGAGTGGGCCTACGAGGGCGCGGCCCTCTACCTCCTCCAGAGCCGCCCGATCACGACGCTCGCGGCCCTGCCCGACCCCGACGGCACGCCCCGGCTCTGGGACAATAGCAACATCGCCGAGAGCTACAACGGCGTCACCACGCCGCTCACGTTCTCGTTCGCGCACAAGGCCTACCGCAGCGTCTACCGCACCTTCTGCCGACTGCTCGGCGTGCGTGCCGACGTGCTGGAGGCAAACGCCGACGCCTTCGACGCGATGATCGGGCTCGTGCGGGGACGCCTCTACTACAACCTCGCGAGCTGGTACCGCGTGCTCGCGCTGCTGCCCGGCTTCCGGTTCAACCGGGCGTTCATGGAGGACATGATGGGCGTGCGCGAGCGCCTCGCTCCTGAGGACCTTCGTGCGCTCCTCCCGCCCGCAGCGCCGACCTCCCGGCGCGCTCGGTGGCGCGACCTCGCCGACCTCGTACGCGGGACGCTGCGCCTCGTGGCGGCCTACCGGCACCTGCCGCGCAGCATCGCCCGCTTCCAGCAGCGGCTCGACCACACGCTCGACCTCCCCGACCTGGCGCTGCTTCGCCTCGACGAGCTTGCGGAGCACTACCGCGGCCTGGAAGCGCCCCTGCTGCGGCGGTGGGACGCGCCTATCGTGAATGACTTCGCGGCGATGATCTTCTTCGGCCTGTCGAAGCGGCTCGTGGAGCGGTGGACACCTGCTCCCGGGCTGCACAACGCCTTGCTGTCCGGCGTGGGCGGCATTGTCAGCGCGGAGCCCGCGCGGCAGCTTCGTCGCCTGGCCGAGACCGCCCAAGGCGACCCCGCGCTGATCGATGCCCTGACGGAGGGATCAGAGGCCGATCTCCGGAAGGAATGGGCGCGCCGGCCCGATGTGGCCGCGCTGGTGGAGGCCTACCTCGACCGGTTCAGCGACCGCTGCCTGGACGAACTGAAGCTGGAGAGCCCGACGCTCCGCGACGACCCACGTGGGTTCTACCGCAGCATCGCCGCGCTGGCCTCCCGCTTGGAGGAGCCCCCAGCGCCGCCCCAAGCCGACTCGCCGGTACGGGCCGACGCGGAAGCTCGCCTCGCCCAGGCGCTCCGTGGACACCCGCTGCGGCGGGCACTCGCGCGCTGGACGCTGCACCACGCGCGCACCCGCATTGCCGCCCGCGAGAACCTCCGCTTCGAACGCACCCGCGTCTTCGGGACGGCCCGCCGCCTCTTCGTCGAGATGGGCCGCCGCCTCAGCGCGGACGCGGTGCTGGACCAGCACGACGATGTCTTCTACCTCGACGTCGAAGAAGTGCTCGGCTTTGCCGACGGCACCGCGACCACGGCGGACCTGCGCGGGCTGGTCGCCGTCCGCCGCCGAGAGTTCGATGGCTACCGCGCTGCCGCCGCGCCGCCAGACCGCTTCACGACACGCGGCGCGGTCCACGCGTACCCCATCGCCTCGCCAGCCGAGGCAGGGACACCGTCCGACTCGGAGACGGACCTCCAGGGGCTCGGCTGTGGACCGGGCACCGCCCGTGGCCGCGTCCGCGTGGTGCAGGACCCGCACGAGGCTGTGCTCCAGGGCACGGAGATCCTCGTAGCCGAGCGGACCGATCCGGGCTGGATCGGCCTCTTCGCCTCGTGCGCGGGCCTGGTCGTGGAGCGCGGGAGCCTGCTCTCGCACGCGGCCATCGTGGCGCGCGAATTGGGCCTGCCCGCCGTGGTCGGCCTGCCCAACGCCACCCGGCGTCTCGCAGACGGCGACCTCGTGGAGATCGACGGGCGGACCGGAACGGTGCGGGTGATCGAGCCAGCGTCGGCCTCCTCCTACGCCCCAACCGGCGAGGTGGGCGATGCCGTCTATGTCTGAACCTCAGCCTAGAGCGATGCGCAGCCGACGACGTGGGCTAGCCTGGGCTACGCTAGTGACGGGCCTCCTCCTGGTGCTCAGCACCCTCGACGCCATGCGATGGGCCGAGGAAGAGGTCGTCATTGATGCACCCCTGCCCGAAGTCTGGGCCTACGTCGGGGACAGCGCCCGCGCCACGGAGTGGTCGGTCTACTTCCACCACATCACACCGCTCGACGCGTTCGACGGGGCTCGCGGCGCTCGGCGCGTCTGCTACCGCCGTGCCGACGAGACCGGGCCGCGCTGGGACGAGGTCATCACCGACGTGGAACAGGGCCAGGTGGTGTGGCGCCGCCGCTTGCGGATGAGCGACCTCCACGGGTTCAGCGGCCTGGCGGGCCGGCTCGGCCCGCACCTCGTCTACGATGTCGAGCAGCGCTACACCCAGCTTGACGACGGGCGTGTGGCGCTGCGCTTCCGGACGCGGCTGGCCCGGCACCGGGCGGCTGGACTCCTCTTCCGCCCCTACGCCGCCGAAGTGCGCCGCGTCTTCCGGCTCAACCTCGAAAACATCCGCGACGCAGTCGAGGCACGCTCCCGCGGCCAGCGCTACGCGAGGCGGCACGCCTACGAACCCACGCACCCCTACGACTGAGTCCCCAGCATCGGTCGTGCTTGTTCCTAAACGTCCACCGGTTTCTACGATGCCTTCTACGCCTATCCCGACGACGACTGACGCGGCTTCCATTCGCTACGGCCAGTGCTGGGAGGACGCCGACGTCCTCCTCCGCGGGCTCGACGTCCAGCCCGGCGACGACTGCCTCGTCATCGCCTCGGCGGGCGACAACGCGCTGGCGCTGCTGACGCGCGACCCGCGCCGCGTCGTCGCCATCGACCACAACCCCGCTCAGCTGGAGTGCCTGGCGCTCCGTGTGGCGGCCTACCGTACGCTGCAGCACCCGGAGCTGCTGGAGTTGATGGGCTCCCGCCCGAGCACCCGTCGCCGGGACCTCTACGCACGATGCCGCACGGCGCTGGCCCCCCAGAGCCAACGCTTCTGGGACGCTCGGCTCCGGCAGCTCGACGGCGGCCTAGGGCAGGTAGGTCGATTTGAGCAGTACTTCCGGCTTTTCCGCCGCTATGTGCTGCCGCTGGTACATCCGCAGCACCGCGTGCGCCGCCTCCTGCGTGGCGGTGGCTCTACGGGCTCGCGCGCCCACTTCTACGACCTCGAGTGGTGCAGCTGGCGCTGGCGTTCTCTCTCCCGCCTCTTCTTTTCGCGGAGCACGATGGCCCACTTTGGGCGGGACCCGGGCCACTTCACCCACGTCGAGGGCCCCGTTGCCTCCCGCGTGCTTGCCCGCGCCCGCCACGCCGCCGTCGCACTCGACCCGGCCGAGAACCCCTACCTCGCGTGGATCCTGACCGGGCAGCACGGCGAGGCCCTTACCCTCGCGTTGCGGCCGGAGCACTTCGACACCATCCGCGACGGCCTCGACCGCCTCTCCTGGCGCTGCGCCACGCTCGGCGATGTGCTTCGCGACCAGCCGAGCAACTCGTTCGACCGGTTCGGCCTGAGCGACGTCTTCGAGTATGTCTCGGAGCCGAAGGCGCATGCCTTGATGGCCGACCTCGTGCGCGTCGGGCGCACCGGGGGGCGCGTCGCCTACTGGAACCTGCTGGTGCCACGCCGCCGCCCGGATCACCTCGCGCCCTGGCTGCGCCCCTGTGACTCCCTAGCGACGGCTTTGCACGCGGAGGACAAGGCGTTTTTCTACAGCCGCTTCGTCGTGGAGGACATCACCGAGCCGCAGCCCCGTGCGCAGCAACCTCGGACGCTGAGGTCCCGGGACGCAAGTCGCCCACTGCCCCACCCTACCCACTAGCTCCCACATCGTCATGACTATCTCTCCGTGGATTGGTTTTGGGTGCGTTGCCAGCGCGCTCGTCCTCGTGCTCGGTGGGCTGCGCTGGGGGCAGCAGCACGCGAACGTCTCGCCCGAAGCGGCACGCAAAGGCGCGCACGTGACGATGGGGGCCGTCGCGCTGCTCCTCCCCGTGCTCTTCGACGCCGTCTGGCCAGTGGTCGTGCTGGCGGTGGTGAGCGTCGGCGCGATGGCGGCGCTGCGGTGGGTGGGACCCCTCCGGCGCTTAGCCGGGGGCGTCCTGCACGATGTGGATCGACAGGGCTACGGGGAGCTGTGCTTTCCGGTGGCCGTCCTGCTGCTCTACATCGGCTCGGGCGGGGGTGGGCCGAGTTACGTGATCCCGCTGCTGCTGCTGGCCGTTGCCGATGCCACGGCGGCACTCGTAGGGCTCCGCTTTGGCCGCGCGCGGTTCGCCATCCCCGGCGGCACCAAGAGCGTCGAGGGCTCGCTCGCCTTCTTCGCGGTGGCGGTCCCGTGCGTGCTCCTGCCTCTCCTCGGAGCCGGACTGCCGTGGTCCCTGGCGCTAGGTGCCGCGCTCCTCACCAGCCTCGGCGCTGCGTTCGTGGAGGCGCTCTCCGGGCGCGGCCTCGACAACCTCTTCGTCCCGCTCTACGGCCTCGTCGCCGTGCGCCCCTTCTCCGCGCCCGACACCGGCCTCCCCCTCGCCTGGGTGCTCAGCAGCCTTCCTTGAACGCCGCTATGCCTTCTACCACCATGCCCTCGACTTCTAAACGCAACCGGATGGACCGCGCAGGAGCTAGCCGTTCCAACAAAACGCGCCCCGCTGCGGCTCCTCCTCCTGACCTCGACCTGTTCTGCACGACCAGCGCGGGCGAGGACGCGCGCTGCAGTCTCTGGTGGCACGGCACCCCCAGCCACGACGGCCACCGGGTCGGGCTGATCGGACGGTGGCAGGCACCCGCCGGCCCGGCCAGCGAAGCCGCGGAAAAGCTGCTGCGCCTCGCCGCGCACGAACTCCGCAGCCAGGGCTGCACGCTCGCCGTCGGCCCGATGGACGGAGCCACGTGGCAACCCTACCGATTCGTGACCGAGTCCGGCACGCATCCACCTTTCTTCCTGGAGCCCTACTCGCCGCCCGCCTTCGCGGCGCAGTTCGAGCGAGCCGGTTTCGCGCCCATCGCCCACTACCGCTCCGCGATCGTCCCCAATCTCGGCCGTCTCAGGACCAATAGGACGAACGCGCTGGCGCACCTGGCTAGCCACGGCCTGCGCCTCCGTCCGCTGGACGGTGTGGACGACGAGGCCGAGGCGCTGTACGCGCTGACGCAGCGCTGCTTCGCTGACAACTTCCTGTACACCCCTCTGCCCTTTCAGGCCTTTCGCGCCGAGCTTCGCAAGCTCGAGCCCCACCTACGCCCAGAACTGACGCTGGTCGCGAAGCAACACGATGAGCCCGTCGGCTTTGTCCTGATGGTGCCGGACCTGCTCCAGCAGATGCGCGGGGAGCACGTGGATACGGTGGTGATCAAGACGCTGGCCGTGGATCCGCGCCTGTCCGGTCGCGGCATCGGGAGCGCACTCGTGAACCGCGCCCACAGCCTCGCTCGGGAGCACGGCTTCCGGCGCGTCATCCATGCGCTGATGCACGAGGCCAATCCGTCGTCTCGCATCAGCGCGCACCACGGCGCCACGATCCGTCGCTACGCCCTCTTCGCTAAACCGCTAGGCTCGTGAACGCTCGGCCCGTGAACGCTCAGCCCGCGAGTACGTCGCCCATGAACATCGCCACCCTACTGCAGGCCCAGGCCCGCACGCGGCCCGACGCGCCCGCGCTCATCGAGTACCGGCGGGGACGCCGCCGCGTGTGCACCTTCGGGGAGTTGGACGACCGGGCTGCACACGGCGCGGCGCGGCTGCACGACGCCGGGCTCCGGCAGGGCGACGCCGTGCTCGTGCTCCAACCCGTGTCGGTCGAGTTGTACGTCGCGCTGGCGGCCCTCTTCCGGCTCGGCCTGGTCGCCGTCGTCCTCGACCCCTCGGCAGGACGTGAGCACGTGGCCGCCTGTGCGCGGCGGCTTCCGATTCGGGGCTTCATCGGGAGCCCGAAGGCCCACCTGCTCCGGTTGCTCGTCGGCGAGGTACGGCGGATCCCGCACCGGTTCGTCGTCGGCCCCTGGCTTCCAGGGGCGCGGCCTTGGCGTTCGTCGTCATGGCGCTCGGCATCATGGCGCTTGGCTCAACCTCCCCGTGTGCCCCTGGCCTCGTGCGAGGCCGACACGCCCGCTCTGCTCACCTTCACGAGCGGCTCCACGGGCAGGCCGAAGGCGGCCGTACGCACCCACGGGCTGCTGCAGGCGCAGTACCAGGCGCTCCGCTCGACGCTCGGCCTGCGGGCCAGGCAGACCGACCTCGCCACGCTGCCCATCTTCGTCCTCGCCAACCTCGCAGCGGGCGTCACGAGCGTGCTCCCTGCCGCCGACCCCCGATGCCAGGCGCGCGCTGACCTCGCCCGGATCGCGGACCAGATCGCGCGTGAGCGTCCGACCCGGGTGGTGGCGACGCCCGCCTTCCTAGAGCGCCTGCTCGCCGTCGCGCCGGACTCGCTGCGCGACCTCCAGCAGGTGTTCACCGGCGGGGCTCCGGTCTTCCCCGACGCCCTCGATGTGTTGCAAAAGGCCGCCCCGCGAGCCACGATCACGGCCGTCTACGGCTCGACGGAGGCCGAGCCCGTCGCGGAGGTCGACTACGATGCCGTCGCGTCTGAGGACCGTGCCCACACGCAGCACGGCGGCGGGCTGCTGGCCGGCCCTCCGGTCGACGCTGTCGCGCTTCGCATTCTCCCGGACCGCTGGGGCGCGCCGCTCCTACCCTACACGAGCGAAACGTTCGAGGACGACGTGCTGCCGCCGGGTGTCGCAGGCGAGATTGTGGTCAGCGGCCCCCACGTGGTCCCCGGCTACCTCGGCGGGCAGGGCGACGCGGCGACGAAGTTCCAGGTGGGCGGCACCCGGTGGCACCGCACCGGCGACGCGGGCTATCTGGACAAGCGGGGCCGGCTCTGGCTGCTGGGGCGGTGCGGGGCCAAGGCGCGCGACGCCCGTGGTGTGCTGTACCCGCTTGCGGTGGAGGCCGCCGCCCAGACCGAAGGGGTTGCCCGCGCTGCGTTCCTCGCCGTCGACAGACGCTGCCACCTCGTCCTAGAGCTAGCGGCCGGGCATACAGGCCCCGACCTGCGGGCGCTGCGCCAGCGGCTCGCGTGGGCACACCTCGACCGCATACACGTGACCGAGGCGATGCCCATGGACGCCCGCCACCACGCCAAGATCGACTACCCGGCCCTGCAGACCTGGGCTGAGCAGCAGGACCTCGGCCGGGCAGCAGGGCCTGCATCTTCCGCCGCGTCAAGCCATACACCTCTCGTCAGGATGGGTGGATGAGCGCGACCTGCACGTCCATCACGTTGGTGTGCGTCGGTCCGGGTTTCAGAAGCTGGCCGACGGCGTCGAAGAACGCGTAGGCGTCGTTGCGAGCGAGGTAGTCCTCGGGGGACAGCCCCTGCGCGCGGGCTCGCGCGGCCGTCTGCGGCGTCGCCCACGCGCCCGCAGCGTCCGTCGGCCCATCGATGCCGTCGGTGCCACCGGAGAGGAGGACGATGTCACGATGAATCCCGTCGAGTTCGAGCGCGGCGGCGAGGGCGAGTTCCTGGTTACGCCCGCCGCGCCCGTCGCCGGTGACGGTGACGGTCGTCTCGCCGCCCCAGAGGAGGCACGTTGAGCGGTCTACGTCGAGTGCGAGCGCCTCCTGCGCGAGCTGCCGCCCGACGTCCCGCGCTTCACCCTCGATGAGTTCGTCGTGCATCACCACGGCCAACCCCTGTCGGCTGGCCTCGCGCCCCGCCGCCACCAGCGCGTTCCAGTTGGACCCGAGCAGCACCGTTCGGGCACGCTCGAAAGCAGCCGCATCCTGCTGTGCCTCGGCGCTCATCAGGTGCGCGCGGACCGACGCAGGCACGCGGTCCGTCAGCCCGAAGCGCTCAACGACAGCAAGAGCGTCGGCGCGGGTCGTCGGGTCGGGCACAGCGGGACCGCTGGCGATGGTGGCGAGGTCGTCGCCGACCACGTCGGAGATCGCGAGGGTGAGGATGGTGGCGGGATGCGCGGCCTGGGCGAGGCCGCCGCCGCCGATGCGGGAGAGCTGCCGCCGGACGGTGTTCATAGCGTGGATGTCGGCCCCGCTGTGCAGCAGCAGCCGGAAGGTCGCCTGCGCGTCGTCGAGCGCGATGCCGCCAGCGAAGGCGGGCCAGAGCGCCGAGCCGCCGCCCGAGAGTGCAACGAGCAGGAGGTCGTCTGCGCCGAGGTCGCCCGCGAGGTCGAGGACGCGCCGCGTCGCCCGAATCCCGGCCTCGTCCGGCACAGGATGCCGTGCCTCGACCACCTCGACCCGCTGCGGCGCTGGTTGCCCAGACGGGAACGAGGCGCGGTAGCCGTGCGGCACCACGACGAGGCCCGCACGCAGCGCGGTGCCGAGCTGCTCCTCCAGCACGCCCGCCATCGCCATCGACGCCTTCCCCGCGCCGACGAGGACGATGCGCTGAAACGCGGAGGGGGCTCGATCGAGCAGCCCGGCAAGCCGCACATCGCTCAGCAAGGCCGGCGGCTGGGCCCCTGCGACCGCCGCCTCGAAGATGGCCGTTGCTGTGTGCTCAATGTCCATAGACGTAGAGAATCCTAAGGTGTGTGCTACTTCTCAGCACGGTGCTTCGTACGGGCTGGAGGGCGTAGCGGGTAGGGAGTGGGGCGCATGGTGCCGACCCACCCCCTCCTCTCTACTCTCCACACCCCACGGGGCAGGCCACCTTTGGTAGGACACAATGACTTGAGGTAGAGTAAGGACGACGGCCTACGCGAGGCGGGGCAGCAGCGTCATGATGACGAGCATCAGCACGAAGTAGCCGATCAGCAGCGCATAGATGGGGAGCCACGACCGCTCGCGCTCCAGCAGGTTGCCCTGCGACCAGACGGTGTAGCGCTCGCGGTCCGCCGCCGACGCTTCGCTGACACCCCCGCGCCCGACCAACGCGGCCACGCCCGCGGCCACAGCGCAGCCAAACAGGTTCCACCACATCCAGTAGATCTCAGGGAAAGCGATCCACTGCACGATGTTGAACGAGACGCCGACCAGGATGCCAAACAGGATGCCGCGCGCCCCGATGCGGCGGGAGAGCACGCCCACGAGGAAGGCGGCCAGCACAGGGCCGTAGAAGGCCGAGCCGATCTTGTTGATCGA
>JBCCRG010000054.1:0-12297 GCA_039208155.1 Bacteroidota bacterium
GAGCGGCGTACGGCCCCGACCACCCGCAGGTCGCGGCGATGCTCATCAACCTCGGCGGGCTGCACCTGCGTCTCGGTGCGCCCGAGCAGGCCGAGGCGCCGTATCGCGAGGCGCTCGCTATTCGCGAAGCCACGCTCGGGGTGCGCCATGCCGATGTCGCGCAGCCGCTCGAGGGGCTCGCCGACAGCTTCGAGGAGCGCGGGCTGCTCGTGGAGGCAGAGCGCCATCAGCGCCGAGCGCTCGCGATCCGCCGGGGCGCGTTGGGGCCCACACACCCGCGCGTGGCGCTCTCGCTCCTGCTCCTCGCTGACATCGTGAAAGGACAGGAGCGCCTCGACCAGGCGGTGGCGATGCAGCGCGAAGCCGTCACGCTCCGCGCCAACGCGTTCGGAGAAACCGATGCCCGCACGGCCTACGCGCAGGTGCTCCTCGCTGAAACGCTCGCTGACCTCGGCGATACCCGCCAGGCCCGCATGCTCGCGGCGGCCTCGCTGGACGTGTTTCGGGCCCGCATGGATGCCGATTCCTCCAGGGCGCTCGCCCTCCTCACCGGCCTCGACGCATGAGCGACTATATCCAAGACGCTATCGATGCCGCGGCGCTGCGAATGAAGGTCGAGCCGCTCGGCGACCAGCAGTACCAGGTGACGGTCACCAGCGCCGACCGCGTCTCGCCGTGGGGCCCCTGGCGCGAGCCGATCACCATGCAGCCCGACTACCCCGATCCGCCCACACTCGGTCAGGTGCTCTACTACACGGCCACCCGGCTCCAGGCTGTCGAGGACACCGATGACTTCCTCGACTGGTGCACCGAAACCGGGCGCGACGCGGGCGATGCGGTGGCGTACCGCCGCTACGGCGACCTCATCGCGCTGCGCGACTGCGTCCGCGGCACGATGGGCGTGGACGCCTACGACGGTCTGCTCGCTGGGCTGGCCATCGAGCAGGCGATCGAGCGAGCTGCACAAGCGATACGTCCAATGCGCACGGGGAATTAACCACAAACCCGAACCTGCCGATGCCCAGGATGTATGTTGTGCCCGACTTCACGCGGGCGCGCCTGGCTTCGGTCCTCCTCCTCGCGCGCCCGGCCCTGCTGACCAGCCGGAGCGACGACGCTCCCCCCTCGTGGACCCTGCCTCTAGTTGGCCCGTGCTCGGGCCGATGTTCACCGTGCCAGCCCTGGTGCCGCCCCTCGTGGTGCTTGCGCTGCACGGCCTCGCGATTCTGTGTGGCCTGGGCCTGATGGTCCTTACGTCTGGGGCGGAGAAGGCGCTGCTGCCCCTCGGTGACCGCCAGCGTACCCTGCTCGAAGAGCGCGGCGGGGGCGCGGCTAACCGACTCCTGTGGCTCCTCAACCGGCGGTTGCAGCTCCGCCTCACGCTGCGCCTGGCTTACCTGATTCCGCTCGTCGGCGTGGCGCTCGCGGTGCTAAGTCTGGCGACTCGGCTCCCGGGGCCTTTGGCGCTCTGGACGGCCGGACTCCTTACGGCATGCCTCGCGGGTGTCGTGATCGCGGAGCGGCTGGCGCGGCGGCGGGCGAAGGCCAACCCGCTCGACTTTGGGCTGGGCCTGGCCTCGTACGTGATGGCAGCCTTCGTGCTGCTCTGGCCCGTGACGACGCCGCTGGCCGCGCTGCTGCGTCAGCGACCCGACCCCGCACAGCCCGACGCGCCGCGCCCCGACGACGACGATGCCCCCGAGGACGGCCTTGACGAGGAGGAGCGCCGCCTCCTGACCTCGCTCATCGAGTTTGGCGACACGACGGCCCGCGAGATCATGGTGTCGCGCCTCGACGTGCAGGCCCTGGACGCCTCCGCGACGCTCGACGAGGCGGTTGCGCTCGTGCGGGCGTCCGGCCACTCGCGCTTCCCGCTCTACGACGAGCACCTCGACAGCATCCTCGGGATCGTCTTCGCGAAGGACCTGCTGCGCTACGTCGGGCCCGACGCGCCCGCGCCGCGCGGCTGGTCGGACATCGCTCGCCGCCCGCTCTTCGTCCCCGAGGACAAGCGCCTCGACGAACTCCTCACGCAGTTCCGCGCCACCGGCACCCACATCGCCATCGTGGTCGATGAATACGGCGGCACGGCGGGGCTCGTCACGCTCGAAGACATCCTCGAAGAGATCGTCGGCGACATCCGCGACGAGCACGACGCGCCTGAGCCCTCGGCCTGCCAGGAGATCGCAGACGACCTCTTCCGCGTGGACGCGCGCATCCATCTCGAAGAACTCGCCGACTGCCTGGAAGTCGAGCTCGACGCAGAGGCGTTCGACTTCGAGTCATTGGGCGGGCTCGTTTACCACCTCGCGGGTGAGGTGCCTGACGAGGGTGATACGGTGCAGTTCGAGGAGTTGGAGATCGAAGTCGAGTCGGTGGAGCAGAACCGCATCCGGCAGGTGCTGGTGCGGCGCGGCGTGGCCCCGCTGGTCGTGGTCGAGATTGGGGAGGGGGAGCGAACCCGGTAGGGCAGTCCTTTTGGGCGGATGTGTCGGGCGAGCCCGGCTTGGGCGCTACGTGCTGCGTGCGTAGCTTCGCGGCTGCTCCGCCCACTTCCCACCCACCGACAACGCACCGTGGCTGCACCGACCACCTCCTCCCGCGGGTTCTGGGGATCCCGCCTGGGCTTCATCCTCGCGGCCTCCGGCTCGGCCATCGGGCTGGGCAACATCTGGCGCTTTCCCTACTCGGCCGGCGAGGGCGGGGGTGGCGTCTTCGTGGTGATCTACCTGGTGTTCGTCTTTGCCATTGGACTACCCGTGCTGCTAGCCGAGTTGTCAGTCGGGCGCAAGACGCGGCGCAACCCGGTCGGGGCGTTCAAGGAACTCGTCCCCGGCTCGATGTGGCCCGTCGTGGGTGGACTCGGCGTGCTGACGGGCTTTGGCATCCTGGCCTTCTACAGCGTCGTGGCGGGGTGGACCGTCGGCTACCTCTGGAAGGCGCTCACGGGCGCGTTCGCCGTCGAGATGACGGCCGAACAGAGCGGGGCGCTCTTCGGCGAGCTCATCGGCGACCCGATCCAGGCGATTGCCCTGGCTGGGGTGTTCCTGCTGCTCACGATCCTCGTCGTCCGCGGCGGTATCTCGGGCGGCATCGAACGTGCGACGACGATCCTCATGCCGGTGCTGCTGGTGTTGCTCGTGTTGCTCGCGATCCGCTCGGTGACGCTGCCTGGGGCGAGCGAGGGCCTTGCCTACCTCTTCAAGCCCGATTTCTCGAAGGTCACCGCGAGCGTGGTTATGGGGGCGCTTGGGCAGGCACTCTTCAGCCTCAGCCTCGGCATGGGCGCGATGATCACCTACGGCTCCTACTTCCCCGACAACGAAAACCTCTCGTCGTCAGGCGCGACGGTGGCACTCTTCGATACGGGCATCGCGCTGCTGGCGGGCATCATCATGTTCCCCGCACTCTTCGCCGCTGGCGTGGCCCCCGATGCGGGCCCTGGACTCGTCTTCGTCGTGTTGCCGACCATCTTCGAGGCGATGCCGCTCGGGACGGTGTTCGCGGTCGCGTTCTACTTCCTGCTCGCCATCGCCGCGCTCACGTCCACAATCAGCCTGCTCGAAGTCGTCGTGTCCTACTTCGTTGATGAGAAGGGCTGGACGCGCAACAAGGCGGCGTGGCTTCTCGGCGCGGTGTGCTTCGTGCTGGCGGTCCCGTCGGCGCTCTCGCAGGGGGCTGTGCCTGCGCTCGGGAGCGAGAGTGTCTTCGGCATGGACTGGTTGAGTCTGCAAGACACGCTCTTCGGCAACTGGTCGCTCGCCATCGGAGCGTTGCTGCTGTGCCTCTTCGTGGGATGGAAGTGGGGAGTCGGCCCGGCGCAGGCGTCGCTGGAGACAAGCGGGCACGCGCTGCCGCTGGCTGGGGCGTGGCGCTTCCTCATCCGGTACATCTGCCCGATCGCGATTCTGATCGTGTTCTTCCAGATGCTCTCCGCCGTGTTTGGGTAACGGATATGCGTTGGTCGGTGCTCCTGCTCGTAGCACTCGCGTCTGGTGCGGCCGTTTCTGCGCAGGATGCGTGGGTAGCACCCGATATCCCTGCGAAGCATGCGCCACGCTACGAGGCGTGGGTCCCTGCAGATGGACTGCTTGCGGACGTGCAGGTTGTGCCGCTTGCCGTGGACTCCACACGGGCCGTGCGCTCAGTCGATCCATGGCTCGGGCGCGACAAGGCGCTGCACGTCGGGGCGAGCCTGCTGCTGACGCTTTCGGGGCAATACGTCCTGGTCAACAAGCTCGACGCTTCCGAGGGCGACGCGTGGCCGCTCTCCGCCTCGGGTGCGCTCGCCGTTGGGCTGCTGAAGGAAGTCGCCGATAGCCGCCGGGCGCGCAACCCGCTCTTCTCCTGGCGCGACCTGGCTGCCGACGCCGTTGGGGTAGGGCTTGGCCTCGCCGTGATCTGGCTCTGACCCGGTTTCTAGCTCTGACGAGCCCCTGGGCAGGTGTGCAAACGTGCTGCCGAGTCGCGGTGAGGCCGTGTTGCCGTGAGACCCCTTCGCAGGTGACCACGAAGACACGAGGCACCTACTGCGAACTTCTCCTTTCGTCCTTCTGCCTTCCTACCCATGCTCCACCTGCCCGACGGCCCGCTCCGCCTCCTCTGCCTCGGCGCGCACTCCGACGACGTCGAGATCGGCTGCGGCGGGACGCTCGTGCGGCTGCTCGCCGAGCACCCAGGCAGCGAGGTTGATGTGATGGTCTTCTCCGGCAACGACGCGCGCGAGCAGGAGGCGCGGGCTGCCGCCGAGGACCTGCTGGGCGACGCAGCGGCTGTGCGGATGCACTTTGGGCGGTTCCGCGACGGCTACTTCCCGTTCGACCCAACCATCAAGGACGCGTTCGAGACGACGCTCAAGCCGCTCGCGCCGGATGTGGTTTTCACGCACACCCGCGCCGACCGGCATCAGGACCACCGCGTCGTCTCAGACCTGACGTGGAATACGTTCCGCAACCATCTGGTCCTCGAATATGAGATCCCGAAGTGGGACGGCGACCCCGGCCAGCCGAATGTCTACGTCCCGCTTGACGAGGCTGCCGTCGCCCGCAAGCTCGACGTGCTCATGCGGCACTTCGGGTCGCAGCGGAGCAAGCGGTGGTTCACCCGCAGCACGTTCGAGGGGCTGCTGCGGCTGCGCGGGATCGAGGCGGGGGCCGCGATGGCCGAGGCGTTTTACGGCCGAAAGCTTATACTCTGAGCAGAATCGGGCCTACGCGGGGCCCCACGGTTCTGGCTGGCCGCGCGTGTGACCGAGCGCGCGACGGTGGCGGCCTTCTCGTGCCGCGCCTGCTTACCACCGCAGGCGGCACGTCCCCTCACTCACCTCGACCGGCGTCTAAAAATCCCGACAGTGCCTGCGCTGACGCCGTGGGCCGTGGCTTTACCGGGACGCCAGTGGAACGACCTCCGGACAGTCCTGATGGCTCATACCCACAGCCGACCGCCTGGAACGAAGTTGTCGGCCGATCGGCTGCCCGCTCCGGGTCCGACTCGCTCCGCTGGGGCGCGTCGCCACCACCCCGATCCCCCTCGGTCCATGGAAACCCGCGTCCTCGCCCGCGACCACTCCTTTGCCCGTCGGCTTGCGCTGGCGCGCGCGCGCACGTTCGACTACGTCCGCCGCCGCGTCTTCTGCGCGACCATGCTCGGCTTGGGCGACGCGCTCGGTCTGGTGGTCGCCTTTGCGCTCGCAGGCACCGTACGCCACTTCCTCTACGGGGCGGCCTTTGTGCAGCCCTGGATGCTCGTCATGCCTGCGATCTATTGGGTCGGGGCCATCGTGCAGGGCCTGCTGCCGGGGTGGGGCATGGGCGCCGTGGAAGAGTATCGCCGCATCGCTTGGCTCACGGCCGGGACGTTCGTGGTGGCGGCCCTCGGGCTTTTCCTCTCGCAGCAGGGTCTTGCTAACAGCCGCCTCCTGATGGGGCTCGCGGCGCTGTTCTCGCTGGGCACCGTGCCGCTCCTGCGCAACTGGACGAAGGCCGCCATGATCGATGCCGGGCTGTGGGGCGTGCCGGTGGTGATCTACGGGGCCGGGGAGACCGGGGCCGCCGTCGTGCGCCAGCTTCGCGAGGAGCGCGGGCTGGGCTACATCCCCGCGGCCTTCTTCGACGACGACGAGCGGCTCCACGGCACCGAGGTGGAGGGCGTCCCCGTCGTGGGCGCGATGGACCGTGTCTCGGTGGAGACGCCGTTCGCCATCCTCGCGATGCCCGACCTCGACATGGCAGCCCGGCGTGACCTCCTCGAAGGGCCGCTCGCGTGCTACCGCAAGGCCATCGTCATCCCGGACATGAACGAGACGCCGACGCTGTGGATGCGCTCGCGCGACCTCAGCGGGATGCTCGGGCTCGAGATCACCTACCACCACATCAGCCTCACCCGCCGCATCGCCAAGCGGGGCTTCGACCTCCTCGCGGTGCTGCTGAGCGCGCCGATCTGGATGCCGGTCTGCTCGCTGCTGGCGCTCGCGATCTGGCTGGAGGACCGCGCGCACCCGCTCTACGCCCAAGAACGGATCGGGCAGGGCGGACGCCGCTTCCGCACCCTGAAGTTCCGCACGATGGTGCCCAACGCCGACACGGTGCTGAAGGAGGCGCTCGCTAACGACCCGGCGTTGCGTGCCGAGTGGAAGACCAACTTCAAGCTCAAGGACGACCCCCGCATCACGCGCGTCGGGAAGCTGCTCCGCAAAACGAGCCTGGACGAGTTGCCGCAGCTTTTCAACGTGCTGCGCGGCGAGATGAGCCTCGTCGGCCCGCGCCCGCTGCCGCAGTACCACCACGACGAACTCACCGAGTCGGTCCGCGAAGTCCGCGAGCGCGTACGCCCGGGGCTGACGGGCCTCTGGCAGGTGTCGGGTCGCTCGGACGCAGGCAATGCGGGGATGGAGCGCTGGGACCCGTACTACGTCCGCAACTGGTCGCTCTGGCTCGACATCGTCGTGCTGGTGCGCACGATCCGAGCCGTCACGCGCGGCTCGGGGGCCTACTAGCGAGCCTACACCGCGCGGTCAATCGCGGCGAGGAGGGCATTGATGCGGTGGCGGTTGGTGCCGAGGTCGCTGTAGCCGACCCGGCTGCTGCTGCGGAGATAGAGCGCGGCTCCGCCATCCGGCAGCGGCTCGACCGCGATGAGCACGTCGTCCAGAAAAACGCCGACCCGGAACGGTGCGTAGAGCCGCCGTTGCTCTGTGCTCGTCTCGATACTCTGCGGCTTGCCGATACGCCAGCCACGCACGCTGGAGACTACGTCGGGAAGCTTCCCGAAGAGCGTGTCCGCGTCCAGGTTGTAGCGACGGGCCGCCTCGTGGGCGTTGGGCGTCGAAGGGAGATCCGGAAGCGGGCTCGGCGGCAGCGGGGTGGACACGAAGCGGCAGCGATCAGGCGAGGGGACGACGGAACGGCGGTCAGCTAGCCGGCGGGGCGTCGGTCGCAGCCGGATCGAACTCGCCCTCGTTGTACTTCGACGGGCACTTGACGAGGATTTTCTCAGCCACAAAGACCTCGCCGTCCATGCGCCCCTCAACGACAACGCGCTCGGCGTCCTCGAAGTTGGCGGGCTTCGGGTTGAAGTAGACCACGCGCCGCATCCCGCCAACCTCGTCCGTCATGTAGAACGAGAACTGGTTGGTGGCCGCGTCATAGCTAACGGGCTGCGTGCGCACCCAGTCGCCAACGATGTGGGCGTAGTTGCCTGATTGGGTGGCCGTCTCGAAGTCTTCGTACCCCCCCACTTGCTGGCCGAAACTGCGCACGACAAGCACGCCGAACACGCCGAGGAGCACCACACCGATAATCGTCTTGGGAGTCATGGGTCGGGAAAAGCCAGGGGGAGGTCAGGCAAACGCAAGGCTAGGCGAGCGTGCGGTCAGGCGGACGCGTCGAGGTCGCGTTCGAGGCGGCTCAGGCGCCGGTCCGTCCGCACGAGCATGAGCAGCACGCCGATCCACACAACGAGCACCACGGCGAGCACCACCGGAAGCCGGTCTTCGGCCAGCATCATCCGGTCGAGCCCTTCGGGTTGCTGCTCAGGGATGCCTTCGAGCGTAGCCACCGGCGACGTGGAATCAGCCTGGGCTACGCCACTGTCCTGCGCGACGGACTGCACGGCGACCTCCTGCATGGGAACGTCGTACGGGGTGGTCGTGGCAGGGGCTAGGCGCATCGGGTGAAAAAAGGCGTGGCTTGCAGACAGAGGATCGGATGTGAGAGGCCAGCTTGCAGGGGTCCGAGGGCGGCTTCACAGCGATTTCGGCTTCGCTAGAGCGTATCCATGAGCGGATGAAGCAGGCGCAAATGAGCGCTGGGCGACTCCTTCCAGGCGCGCGAAGCAGGCGATGCGCAGCAACGGTGAGGCGGGGCAACGCAGAAGGGGGCGTTCAGAGCCGTTCGCAGACCTTCACCCTGGGTTCGTGAACACGCTCTCATAGCGCTCCGACGAGTTGGGCTTCTTCCCGGTCGCGGACGCGTTCTTCGAGGACGCGCATACGTACGCGCTGGAGATAGATCCAGTAGAAGAGGAGCTGGAAGCCGAGAAGCGCGGCATAGAGCACCCACCGCATCTGCGGCGCAACGTCGAGGTCGCTGAAGGCCGCGTTGCCGCCAGCGCCAGGGTGGAGACCCGCCATGCGACGCGGGAGGACGTAGATCAGGAACGGCAGCGTGGTCGCGCTGAAGAGGCAGTAGGCCGCCGCGATGCGGGCGCGGCGGCGTGGTTCCTCCATCGCGCCGCGCAGCACGAAGTAGGCCCCGCCGATGAGCAGCTGCACGGCCACCATGACCTGGCGGGGGTCGCCGTTCCACCAGACATCGGTCCCGACATACCAGGTGAATCGCCCCCACACGATCCCGGTCACGAGCGCCATCAGGCCCGCGCCGACCGAGACGACCATCGCCTGCTCCGCGCGAATGTCGTGGATGCGGCGGCCGGTGCCGAGGACGCGCAGCGAGTGGTAGGCCGCGACCAGCGAGAAGACGAAGAGCGTGAGCCAGAGCGGTAGGTGGAAGTAGAGGTTCCGCGCCGTGTGCTCCAGGATCGGAAGCCGCGCGATGTCGCCGAGGAGGCCGAGGCAGATCACGACCGTCACCCAGATCGCAGCGACGATGCCGAGCAGCCGGTACGGCCAGCCGGTGCGAGGAAGGGGGAGGTCAGAGGCAGGCACGACGCGAGCAAGGGGGGCAGGACGAGGCGAAACGGGACGCTCGAACGGCTACGTCGAAATCGGGTTCACCCCGCGCGTGGAATCACCACGAAGAGCGGTCCGAAGTGCGAGGTAAGAGCGAGGAGTAAAGAGTGAAGAGTAGGCGCGGGCTTGACTCGCCATCCTGAAGCAGTGTGATTCTTCGACCCCCGACCCCCGACCCCCGACCCCCGACCCCCGACCCCCGACCCATGAAAAAGCTCTACGGCGAGTTCAAGACCTTCCTGATGCGCGGCAACCTCGTCGAGCTCGCCATCGGCTTCACCGTCGGTGCGGCCTTCTCGACCGTGGCGAAGTCACTCGTGGACGACCTCATCATGCCGCCGCTCGGCCTCCTGCTCGGCCAGACCGATTTCTCCGACGCGTTTCTCGTCCTGAAGGCAGGGGAGGGGGCTTCGCCACCCTACGTGTCGCTCCAGGCCGCCGCTGAGGCAGGCGCGACGACGCTCAACTACGGTGTTTTCCTCACGAACGTCTTCACGCTGCTCATCATCGCCGTGGCCATGTTTGTGGTGATCCGGCTCGTGAACAAGGTCACGGAGGAGATCCAGGACGAGTTCGGAGGCGACGAGAAGGACGAACCCGAGCAGCCCACCACGAAGAAGTGCGCCTACTGCCGCCAGGTAGTGCCCTACAAGGCGAGCCGCTGCTACCACTGCACATCGTTCCTCGGCACGGACGGGGGGCCGCTCACGCCCGACGAGAAGATCACGCCCGGTGCGGTCTGACGCGTACCCCGCGCCGTTTATTTCTACAGGGCGCAGTGCGTTTGCACCATCCGGGTCCAGCGCATGTCCCACATGCAGGATGGAAGCGCAGTCTATCTGCCTGGCGTTTCCCCTTCGAACCCAGACCCTACGAACTGCTCGTTCTAGCCGTCGGGCTCGCTTCAGTAGCGACGATTCACAGCACAGAAGGGGCACGTCCGCTAGCTTGGATGCGCCCCTTCTGTGTGTACCAACCGCCCGCCCTGTGAACCGCCACCTCCTCCTCATCCTCGACGGCTACGGCATCGCCGAAGACCCGTCCGTCTCGGCCATCGAAGCGGCAGCGACACCGTTTCTCGACCACCTCTTCGCGACCTACCCGCATGCGACGCTCCAAGCCTCCGGGCGCGCGGTCGGTCTCCCGGCTGGGCTGATGGGCAACTCGGAGGTCGGGCACACCAACCTCGGCGCGGGGCGCGTGGTCTACCAGGACATCACCCGGGTGGACAAGGCCATCGAGGAGGGCGACTTCTTCGAGAACGCAGTGCTGGTGGGCGCGGCGCAACACGCGAAGGCGAATGGCACGACCCTACACCTGCTCGGTCTCGTCTCCGACGGCGGTGTACACAGCCACCTCGACCACCTCGCGGCGCTGCTCGACCTCGCGGGGCGCGAAGGGCTGACCGGTAGCCAGGTCGTCATCCACGCGTTCACGGACGGGCGCGACACGGCCCCCGAGGGCGGAGCCGACTACCTACGGACCGTGCAAGCCGCCATGGACCGGCTTGGCGTTGGGATGTTCGGCAGCGTCGTCGGGCGCTACTGGGCGATGGACCGCGACCGCCGCTGGCTGCGCACGAAGAAGGCATACGACCTCCTCACGACCGGTGCTGTCGGCGATACCGGCACGACGACCGACGACCCCGTCGCCGCGCTCGAAGCGCAGTACGCCAACAGTACCACCGACGAGTTCGCGGAGCCTATCCTCGTGGACGGCATGCCGCGCATCCAAGACGGCGACGCGGTGCTGTTTTTCAACTTCCGCGCTGACCGCGCGCGTCAGCTCACGAGCGCCTTCACCGGCACCGCGCTCCCCGACTACGACGCCCTCCGCGACACGATTCCGGAAGCGGGCTCGCTCAGCCTCCACTACGCCACGTTCACGCCCTACCACAAGGCGTTCGACGTGCCCGTGGCCTTCCCGAAGCAGGATCTCGCGGATACGCTCGGCGAGGTGGTCTCCAGGGTAGGCGGTACGCAGTTGCGCGCGGCCGAGACCGAGAAGTACCCGCACGTGACGTTCTTCTTCAACGGCGGCAAAGAGGTCGAATTCGAGGGCGAGCAGCGCATCCTGGTGGCCTCGCCGAAGGTGGCGACGTATGACCTCCAGCCGGAGATGAGCGCGCCGGAGCTAGCGGAGCGGGTCAGCGAACACCTCCGCGCCCACACACCCGACCTCGTCGTGCTCAACTTTGCCAACCCCGACATGGTCGGGCACACGGGCGTCTTCGAGGCCGCCGTCCGTGCCGTCGAAGCCGTCGATGGGTGCGCGAAGCAGGTCGTCGAGACGGCGCGCGACCTCGGCTACACCGTCGAGATCATCGCCGACCACGGCAACGCGGACCGGATGCGCAACCCCGACGGCTCGCCGCACACGGCGCACACCACGGTGCCCGTGCCGCACCTTCTCCTCCGCGACGACCCCGACACCGGCGACGTGTGGAACGGCACGATCCGCGACGGCAAGCTCGGTGACATCGCGCCGACCATCCTAGCATGTATGGACCTCGCCATCCCTGAGGCAATGACCGGGGACGTGCTGATCGACGTATAGGGCTGCTTCCTGATTCCGCCTCGCAGCCGGCGCGAAGCGAACGAGAAGGGCAGGGCGGTGTATGTTGCGAGCGCACTTCTGCCTCGCACTTCGACCCCTTTTCCCATCTCGCCATGCCTCGTCTTGCTATCGCCCTATCGCTTCTCGTCGTTCTGATCTTCTTCACGGCCCCACGTGAGGCGCTTACGTTCTCCAGCGGCGCACCGGCTAATCGATCGGGAGCGCCTGGAGAAAACACCTGCGCTACGGCCGGCTGCCATTCGAGCTTTGATCTCAACAGCGGCACGGGCAGCGTTTCCATCGACGCGCCGGAGACATACCTCCCGGGCGAGGCCGTCGATCTGCTCGTCGCGGTTGACAACACGACGCCGCCCGTGGGTGAAAGCGTGAACGGGTTCCAGGTCTCCGTCAAGGACGACACCGGCGAAGACGTCGGGAGCTTCGAGATCGTGGATCCGCTCCTGACCCGCTTTGCGAGCGGGAGCGACGCCCACGTCACCCACACGGGCACCGGCTCCATGCAGGCGGAGTGGGAGGTGCGCTGGATCGCGCCC
>JBCCRG010000055.1:0-12230 GCA_039208155.1 Bacteroidota bacterium
CTGGCCGTCGCCGTTGATGTCCTCCTGCAGCGCGATCTCGAGCGTCAGCGGGACGCCCGCCGGGACGGTCTGGCGCACGAAGAAGGTGAAGTAGGTCTGGCCCGAGGCGTCGAAGATGCCATCGGGGGCGGTGATGAAGGTGCCCGCGAAGGCGTCGCCCGAGCCCGAGTTGATGCCGAGGTTGAGGCCGGTGTTCTCGGCACCGCCGACGCCGTCAATGGGGCCGACGCCCGCGCCCGCATCGTTGTTTGGGTTGCCGGCGAAGGCCCCCACATTGCCTTCGACGTTGCCGTCGTTGAAGTCGTCAAAGACGACCTGGGCCGAGGCCGGCGCCGCGCCGACAAAGGCGAGTGCTGCCAACGCAGCCGTGAGTGCGAAGTGTTGTAGAGAACGGATCATGTGTAGGAAGGGTAGTAGGCTAGGGAAAGGCCGGATTGGACGAAATCTATAGTATCTGAAAACCTTTTCAAAGCGCTTCCGAAAAAAAATGGGAGCGCTACCGGGAGCGTCCGGTGGCCCGGATGCGAACCCCAGGGCGTGCAGGTGGGGCCGTGGACGCACGTGCCACTAGCTCGACGGGCAAGACCCGGCGCTGGGTGGCCCGCTCACGTTCAGGGTAACGCAGCCGCTCGAGTAGCAACGTGATCGCGATCTGCCCAATCTTCCGGATCGGTGCCCGCACGGTCGTGAGGGGGGGGAGGGTGTAGAGGCCGCTGTTGAGGCCGTCGAACCCACCCACGGACACGTCCTCAGGGACGCGGAGGTGCGCCTCGTGGAGGGCACGCAGCACCCCGATGGCGGCGTAGTCGTTGGCGGCGATGATGGCCGTGGGCTGCACGTTGCGCGCGAGCAGCGTACGGGTGGCGGCGTAGCCAGCCTCCAGCGTGTACTCACCGTGGACCTCCAGCGTGGGATCGAGTCCGAGGCCAGCCTCTAACATCGCGTCCCGGTAGCCCCGCAGGCGCTCCATCGCGTCGTGCGCATCGGACGGGCCGCGCACGAAGGCGATGCGCTTGTGCCCAAGATCGAGGAGATGTTGGGTAAGCGCCCGGGCGCCCTGGTGGTTGTCAAAGTTGACCGTATCGAACGGAAGCCCTTCCGCACGGGTGTTCACGAAGACAACCGGATCCTCTGTGCGCACGATCGAAGTGATGTCGCTGGGAAGTAGCTCGGGCGCCATCACGATCAATCCGTCGACGCGCTTGTCGAGGGCCTGCATCGCTCCGGTAAACTCGGAGAGCCGCCGGTGCGAGGTCGAGATGACAAGAAACAAGTCGTTCTGCTGCGCGGCCTTGTCGAGCGCGCTTAGGAACTCGGAGAAGAACTCGCCGCTCACGAAGGGGAGCAGCACGCCCAGGCCGCCTGTCTTCTTGTTGAGCAGGCTCCGCGCGGCGGGGTTCGGGGCGTACCCGAGTGCATCCGCCGCGTCGAGGACGAGGCGGCGCTTGTCGGGGTGGACCGGACAGGTGTCGTTTAGGACCCGAGACACCGTCGAGATCGACACGCCGGCGCGACGGGCCACGTCGCGGATGGTAGCACCCATGGGGCACACAGGGTTGGTACGCCGGATTGGCAGTGCGCGCAACATACGCGCGGTCCGAGGATGTCGCCGGACTCGCCTCCCGCAGCGAGGTAGGGCACCCTCGGAGGCCCAATAAACGAAAAAAAGCCGATGCGACCATCAGACCCCACCACAGAACCCTTGGTCGCACCGGCGTGGCATCACCGAAATAGCAAGGCACCGGAGGAATGTGCCTGGGATGCGACTCCCTAGACACCGGACGCGGGCCAGACGTAACACGCCGGCCGCATTTTTTTCGACGCCCGTCGCGGAGTGACGCATGCCGTGGAACGAGGAGCAACCCGACGGAAAGCACGCCAGCCAGGCCGCACGAAAAACGGCGTCGCCCCGGGCTGGGACGACGCCGTTCGAAAAAAGGGGCCGATTCGGATCCGACCGAGCGTGAGCCTACGCGTCTAGCGGTTGCGGCCGTACTGCTCGTGGCTGCTCACCCAGTCGTTCGAGGAGATGGCGCTGGCCAGGCTGATCTCGCCCGCGAGCACGACGCCCGCGATGATCTCGGCGAGCTTGCGCACCTTGCCGCGCCCCACGCACCCGAGCATCTTGAGGCATTCCTCCTGCGTCGCCAGGTTGACCCCGCCGCCATAGGTGGCCACAATGAGGCTTGGGATCGTGATCGAGATGTAGAGGTCGTCATCGGGCGTGTGCTCGACGTAGAGAAGCGCCGCCGAGCTCTCCGAGACGTTGGCCACGTCCTGCCCCGTCGCGATGAACATCGCCGTGATGCCGTTGGGCGAGTGAAGACCGTTGTTGTTGGCCCCCGAGAGGATCGCGCCGATGCCGCCTGCTAGGCCCCAGTGGTAGGCCAGTTGCTTCGGCTCGACGCGCATGATGCTGCGCAGCACGTCGCCCTTGATCGTGCACTCTGCCGTGACGCGCTTGCCGCGCGTCCGCATGATGTTGACCTGGCTTGCCTTCTTGTCGGTCGCGAAGTTGCTCTCCAGGTAGAACCGCCGGATCTGGTCGTGGGTGTCGAGGATCCAGGAGCACGCGGCGAAGGTGGCGCGGCCCACCATGTTCTGCCCCGCTGCGTCGCCCGTCGAGAAGTTGAAGCGGCAGAAGGCGAACTTGTTGGAGAGGTACGTGTCGATGTAGAGCAGCTTGCCTACGGAGGTGGTCGCCTCGGCGTGCTCAGCGATGGTGTCGAAATGCTCGTCGAGCCAGGTGCGGAAGTCGCGCGCCTCGCGGGCGCTCTCGAAGATGAACACCGGGGCCCGCTGCATGCAGTCGTCGGACACGGTGCACTTGACGCCGCCCGACTCGTTGAGCACGCGCATGCCGCGGTTGTAGGACGCGACGAGGGTGCCCTCGGCGGTAGCCATGGGAATGAGGAAGTCGCCCTGGGCGTATTCGCCGTGCACGTTGAGTGGTCCGGCGACGCCCAGCGGCACCTGCGCGTTGCCGATGAAGTGCTCGCAGTTGCCCGCCGTGATGTGCGGGTCGTAGCTGCACGTCCAGATGTGCTCGTAGGTCTCGCCCGTGTACTCCTCGATAAACTTCTGGCGGGTCCGGATCGCGGCCTCCGAGTAGTCGTCGTCGCGGTCGCGCGGGATCTTGACGCGGTCAATGGGGGCCTGCTTGATGGAGTCTTTCACCTTGAAGGCAAGGCGCCCGAACCCGTCGGCATCGAAGGCGATGGAGAGGCGGTGCACGCCCTCGTCCAGCTTTACGCCGTCCGCTTCGATGTGGACAATTTTCTTGAGCGGGAAGGCCAGCGGGCTGTTGCCCGAGAGGTCGCCAGGGGCCATCGACGTGCCGTCGTCGAGGGTAAGGCGGAGGTTCTGCGACGGCACAGGCTCGCCGTTGATGGCGACTTCATCGAGCCCCACGAGTTCGACGTCGGAGAGTCGGTTCTTGAGGCTGAAGCGGACGCCGCCGTTGTGGTTTTGGAGGCTGCCGAACGTGTAGAGCTGGCGGAGGACGAGCGACGGGATCTTCATGCGAATGGAGGATAGAGAGCGGAAGCGCTACCGAGGGTATGTGAAGAAATATACGAGCGGAGCCGGTAGGCTGAAGCACGTCGCCGCTACGGGCGTGCCACAAAAAAAGCGGGAGCAACGCAGTGTGTGCATCGCTCCCGCTAAAGACCCATCGGGGTGCCCAAGAGAGGACTCGAACCTCCACGACCATACGGTCACTACACCCTGAATGTAGCGCGTCTACCAATTCCGCCACTTGGGCAACAGGGCCGCCAAAGTACAGCGATCCGGCGGCGCCACGCAATACGTCTCCGAGGCGAATCTGGTCAGACGCGGCTCTTGGCGCTGTATTCATGCCGCGCTGTTTTCACGGCCCGCTGCGTCCTCCGGGGTCGCTGCAACCAGGCTGGCCGTTCTGGAATACAGACCAAGCCCGCCTGTGCCGCTCCACGCATCGACCGCCATGCTCCGCCGCGTCTTCGCTACTGTCCTCGCCGCTGTCGCCGTCTGGCCCGTCCTTCACGCCCAGGAGCGCATCCAACCGTACCCGGTCATCCCCGCGCCACAGTACGAGCGTGCCGTCGTCCAGGGGACACGGACCGTCTTTGGGGCGCCAGGGCCAGCGTACTGGCAGAACAGAGCTGCCTACACCATCGACGCCACGCTCGACGTCGAGACGCAGAGCCTGTCGGCCCTCCAGCAGGCGACGTACTTCAACAACAGCCCCGATACGCTCGCGTACCTCGTCATGAAGGTGCGGCAGAACCTGCACGCGCCGGGCGTCCCGCGCAACCGCACGGTCGAGGTTACTGGGGGGGCGACCATCGAGGCCCTCAGCGTGGACGGTGCGACGTACTCGGCTACGGCCGGGCGGCTCCAGGCTCCGGGCTATGCCATCGGTGGGACGCTTCTCACCATCGCGTTGGCGGATCCCATCCCGCCAGGAGGCCGCGCGTTCGTGGAGACCGTCTTCAACTTCCCTGTGCCAAGCGCCGGCGGTGCGCCGCGCATGGGGCAGGACGGCGAGGTGTTCTTCTTAGCCTACTGGTATCCGCAGTTCGCGATGTACGACGACGTGTATGGCTGGAACACCGACCCGTACCTCGGGATGGGCGAGCACTACATGCCGTTCGCCGACTACGACGTGTCGGTGACGTTGCCTGAAGGCTGGCTCGTCTCCGCAACTGGTACGCTCACGAATGCCGAAGCGGTCCTTCCGGCCACGGTGCGCGAGCGGTTAGCGCAAGCCGCCACCTCCGACGAGGTCGTGCGCGTGGTGGACGAAGCGCAGCGACAGCCTGGCGAATCGACAGTCATGACGGGGGGGAGGGTGACCTGGCGATTTCGTGCTAAGGACGTGCGTGACTTCGCGTTTGGCGCGTCCGCCGCGTATGTCTGGGACGCGACCCGCGCTAATGTCGGCGATCTGGATGCGGATGGGCAGGACGACTTCGCGATGATCCACGCGCTCTACCGGCCCGACGAGCAGGCCTGGCGCGACCGGGCCGCTGAGTTCCTTCGCTTCTCCGTGGAGCACCTGTCGGAGGTCTTCTTCGGCTATCCCTACCCTCACATGTCGATGGTCGAAGGAATTATCGGAGGCGGCATGGAGTATCCGATGATCACGCTCATCGGCAGCGGGCGCAACGAGCGCTCGCTCTTCGGCGTCACCTACCATGAGACCTCCCACATGTGGTTTCCAATGATCGTCGGCAACGACGAGAAGGCCTACACGTGGATGGAGGAGGGGCTGACGAGCTACAACACCCAACTCGGCGAGGAGGTCTTCGCCGAGCGGGGCGGGTTCGGCGAGCTGTCCGTCGAGCCCTGGGCGCGGCGGCGTCAGTACCACTACTTCCTCGCGGGCACGGGCTACGCCGTCGAGCCGATGCGGCACGCCGACCAGACGCGCATCGGCAGTGCGGACCGCGCGGTTGACCCACTCGGCAGCGCCGCACGCACGGTGGCGGCGTACTCGACACCCGTCGTGATCCTGCGCACGCTGGAGGGGACGTTCGGGCGCGAGCGCTTCCTCGACGCGTACCGGCAGTATGCCCGCGACTGGGCGTTCAAGCACCCCTACCCGTGGGACCTCTTCAATAGCTTCGAGCGCTATCTCGGCGAAGACCTCGACTGGCTCTGGACGCCGATGCTCTACGAGACGTGGACCGTCAACGTCGCTGTGGCAGACGTGACGCCGAACGCGGACGGCATCGCCGTCACGGTGCGTGACCTCGGCCTCGCGCCGGTGCCTGTGCCGGTGCGGCTGACCTACGTGGATGGGCAGACCGAGACCCGCGTCATCCCCGTCCAGACGTGGCTCGACGGCGCCGTCGAGGCCACGGTGCAGTTCTCCGCAGGCGAGGTGGCGCGCGTGGAACTCGATCCCGGAGGCTATCTCCCCGACGTGAATCCGCGCGATAATGTCTTCGTGATGCCTACGTCAGCGGAGCTCGGCACGAACGGTCCGTGAAGATGAGACGCACCGGCAGGGGGACGATTGCGGAGCACAAAACGACGCCCTATCTTGATCGTCTTGTCATTCCTCGGTAGCTCAATGGTAGAGCATGCGGCTGTTAACCGCAGGGTTGTAGGTTCGAGTCCTACCCGGGGAGCCACCCAGGACGCCCGCCTCATTTTCGAGGTGGGCGTCGCTGTTTTTCGGCGTTTCCAGCCCAAGAACAGCGCTTACGGCGTTGTCTCCGAGGGTTCGACAATCCGTACCATCGATCACGAGGCCAGAGGGCCATGTCGAACCTACGAGGGCGTGCCGTGCCTCGACGCCTGCTGCTTCCCACACTCGACCGGGATCTCGTAGCAACTCGACGGCGAAGTCTAGGCGCTCGGCGAGGCCGGTGTGGCTCGTCTGGGCGTCGGCGAGCGCCACGCGCGCGGCGGTGAGCGTCGGCTGCCACTTGGCCCGCAGGCGCTCGTACGCGGCCTGGTCGATGCGGCCCTCGACGTAGGCCTCGTCGGCACGTAGCAGCGTGGCCTCGGCCTTCGACGCCTCCGAGCGTGCCCGCTCTAGGAGACGCTGCTGCGCCCGCTCGTCGCCCCGCAGCGCCTCTTCGCACATGACACGGGCGAGGGCTAAGACACTATGGGAGGGTCGGAGCCGGTCAAGGTAGGCGCGGAAGGCGACGTGAACCTGATCGGCCTTCATGCGCCACGCACCCTTACCACGCCCGTGGTAGTACCACACGCGGTAGCCGTGGCGGCTCGTGCTCGCGCTCCCCAGGAGCACCGATCCAGTCTGGGGGCAGCGGAGGTGGCCGCGCAGGGGCAGTTCCTCGACGAGCGCGCGGTACCGTCCCTTCTTCGACGTCGGCGCGAATCGGGCTTGCACGCGGGTGAACGTTGTGAGGTCGGTGAGCGGCTCGTGGACGCCCTCGACCTCGCGCGCCGGGTCGCTCTGCCAGGCGGGCACCTCGATCACTCCTGCGTAGAGCTTCTTCTTGAGCAGGAGCATGAACTGCGACTTCGAGCAGCGGAGGCCGCGCTCGACGAGCTGACGGCGGATCACGTCGGCGGGGAGATCGGTGTCGGCGGCGAGCCGGAACGCTTCGGTGACGAGGGGCGCCTGCTCAGGGCACGGCACGATGAGGTAGCGGTCGAGCGCGTCGCGGCCCCGCACGTAGCCCTTCGGCGGGACGTTCACCCACCGCCCTTCGAGCATCGCGCGGCGCATCCCAGCCTTCGTCGCCAGCGAACGACGACGGTTCTCGACCTCGGGCGCGGCGACGTAGATGGCGAGCATCATGAGTTGCTCGGGCACGGCGCGGTCGATGGGCTGCTCAACGGCCTGCACGCCCACGCCGAGCGCTTCGAGGCGGCGGATCATCGAGAGCGCACCGGTCGCGTCGCGGCTGAACCGATCCCACTTCACGACGAGGACAGCATCGACGCTCGCCGGGTCGGCCTCGACGTGTGCCAGGAGCTTCGTCCACGCGGGGCGCTCGAAGGTCTTGGCGCTATGGTCGTCCTGGTAGTGGGCGGCCACGGTCAGCCGCTCGCGGTCGCAGTAGGCGCGTAGGCGGGCCTCCTGGTCGCGGAGCGAGTAGCCACGGTCGGCCTGCTCGTCGGTGGAGACGCGGGTGTAGAGGATCACGCGGCGCATCAGTCGAGCGTGTTGGTTGGCAAGGGTTGGCAGCGGCTGGCATCCACGGCGACGCTCACCCACTGCCGTAGCGCGGGCAGCAGCGGCTCCACATCGGCGCGGGTCCAGACTCCCGGCTCAGCAGCCTCAAGGATACGATGGGCGCGTTCCACCGTCATGTCACCACCTCGGTTGGATGTGGGGTCGATCCGCAGAGTTGTCCGAGCCAGGCCCGCAGCTCCGGTTCGGTCCAGCCCCACACGAGGCGCGCGGCGTCGCGGGCGTGCTCGTTGGTCGGGGTCGTCCAGCCGGTGAGCTGCTGCAACGTATCGGCCTTCCACTTCGCGCCGCGGACCGGCTCGCGGAGGGCGACGAGGAAGCCGCGCCGCCGCAGCCACTCGGCCCACAGCGTCACGTCGCGGTCCACGCGGCCCACGTTGCGGACGATGGCGTCGCGCTTGCGGCCGCGCTGACGGTCGTGCCTGGCATAGACCGGGAGGCCTCGGCTGTCCTCGATCACCACGGCGGCGACGTGCCACCAGTCCTCGGCGAGGTTGGCGAGGCCGCTACTGAGCATCCGGTCGAGGTGCTGCGGCGTGATCGCGTAGTCGGCGAGGCGGTCTTGCACGTCGAAGAAGTGCCCCGACTCGCAGGTGACGAGCTGCTTCGACCGCAGTTCGTAGACGGCCAGCCCCGTCACATCGCCGGGGTCGATCCCGACCAGATGAAGCGGACGTTTGGCGTGATGGCGTGCGGAAAGCGTGCGGGTCATGGGCATCTATTGGGCGTTCGCGGCGGTGGTGAGCGGACGCCAGAGGGGCAGACCTTCCGCCTGAGGTACGGCCTCGAAGTGGGATCGCTGGGTGGTCGCACCGCCGAGCTTGTGCAGGCGGTCGAGCATCTGCGGGTACGTGAGTAGCCCACGCTGGTCGGCCTCGGCGGCGAGGTCGTCGCGGACGGCCTTCACGAGCAGCCCCGGCCCCTTCGCCTTGCCTACGCGCTTGCGCTCGTCGTACCACGCGCAGGCCCGCTGCACTCTGGCCGCGCCGAACTGCTCAACAAGCGACTGGGCGACCGGCACCTCGACGTCGCGCTTGGAGAGCGCCGCCACGGCTGCCCGTGCTGCGTCCTTGACCTGGGCAATCGGAGATCGCCTATCCTTTCCTCCTCCAAAAGGAGCAGCAGCATCGACCAGACAGGACACGTGTTGAGGTCTAGACGACGATCCCGGCTCGCGCGCGTGCTGCTGAGGGTTCACGTGGGGGTTCCTTGATGGTTCACCCGTCCGCCCGGACGGGGGTGGGGTGTCCTGAGGGACGGGGGTGGACCCGTCCCTCAGGACGGATCCGTCCGCGCGTTCGGGGCGTCCCGCAGGACGGGGGTTTGTGGACAACGGGGGCGCTTCGGATGGGTCGCACGGCGGGAGGTACGCCAGCCGGTAGAGGTTGGAGCGGCCCGGCCGCTCGTCGACGTAGATGAGCACGCAGCCCGCGTGCCGGGGCGCGTCCTCGGCGGCGCGCTTCGACCACGCGACCACGCGGGCGAGCAGCTTCTCGGCCCCGCGCCGCGTCTCGATCCCGCACTTACGTTGCAACGTCGGGACCGAGGGCCAGCACACGCCGGCGTCGTTGGCGTTGTCCGCCAGCGCCAGGAGCAGTAGCCGCTCCGACTGCTTAGGCTCGGGGGCGTCGAAGACGCGGGTCATCCAGCGCAGGCTCATCAGTTCCTCCCCGTCTGGCTGTGGACGTAGCGCACCGCCGAAAGGCCCGGCCCACGCAGGCGCGGATCGACGGCGCGGACGGCCCCCTGCTGCTCGATGGCGCGACCCGCCACGACGACGATTAGGGAGCCGTGGCCCTCGTAGTGGCGGACGCGCACGGAGCGGACGGCGGCGGTACAGCGCGCGACTGAGCGGGCGCGGCTGTCGAGGAAGCGCTGCTGCGCGCGGATAGAGCGAGGACTAGGCATCGTGCACCTCCTCGTCTGTTGTCTCATTGCGCGTACGCTTCGGAGCTGAGGGCACGCCAGAGGCACGCCCCGCGTCGATGTCCTCGAAGAGCACGGTCAGCTTCCGCAGCGTGCCCGGCGAGTGGATGGCCCCGGTGAGCGTCGAGCAGACGTTCGTCTCGGAGCGGTCGATCTGCTCGGCCACCCAAGCGTGCGGGAGCGAGTAGCCGCGGCGGATCAGTCCGGCACGCATCGCCCTGACCGCTTTGAGGTCGCGCAGGTACGTCTCCGGGAGAACCAGTTCGGGTCGTTCGGAGAGCAGGCGTTCGTCGGGCACGGGTGGCGGGGTCTATACTGTTCTGCGTGCGATTCGCATCAACCTATCACAACTAATACAAGCGTACAACTTGTTTAAGCTGTAAGTTATCCACACGCCGTCTGCTGCTCGACCGTCAGCACATCGACGGCCAACCCTTGCCCGCGGGCCTAGCCTGCACCTACCCGTGCCCATCGACACCAAGCGCATCAGCCGCGCCCGCCTCGCCCGTGCCCTAGAGCGCTACGCCGACGACCAGAAGCTCTCGCAGGCCGACCTCGCCCGCGACCTCGACGTGACGCAACAAGCCGTCTCCGACTGGATGGGGCAGCGCTCGACGCCCGGCCGCAAGAACGCCGAGAAGATCCTCCATATGCTCGGACACGAAGCCCGCGATCTCTACGGCGACGACGCCCCTTCCGAGGCGAGGCAGGCCCACGTGCCTACGGACGCCGCCGCACTCGTCTACATCCCCCACGACGGCACCGCTGCCGCTGGGACAGGGCGTGTCGATCCGGGCGATGAGCCGGAGCACCACGGCTACCCCGCGCGCGTCGTGGAGCACCTCACCGGCTATGTCCCTGCGAGCGAGTTGCGTTCCTTCACGATCGTCGGCGACTCTCACGTGCCGGAGATCATGCCCAACACCCCGGCGATCTATTGGCGCATGAGCGAGCTCATCGGCGACGGCCTCTACGTGCTCCGCATCGACGACGGGCAGGCCGTTAAGCGCGTGCAGCGCATCCCCGGCGGCTCGCTCATCCTCTCGTCGCTCAACCCCGCCTACCGCGACGTGGAGCTGCGTCCGCTCAAGGACGCCGACACGCCGGGCACCTTCCGCGAGCAGCACACCGGCGAAGTCACGCACGTGCAGGTCGTCGGCAAGGTGATGTTCTACCCGAAGCCTGTCTAGCGCGCCGTGCGTGCTTCCCCGGCTTCGCGGGCGACTTCTCCACACCCGTTGTGGAACGCTTCGACGCCGACGCATCTTCCAGACTACGGTCCGCCGGTCAGCACCCTGCAAACGGTGAGCTGAACCGCAACCGGCGCAGACCTGCTGATCTCGCATCAGCTACGACGCGGCCTCCCTGGCAAGGGTGAGGTCGCGTCGTCGTTTGAGGGTACCCTACGCTGCCACCCGTGGGCGGCGCGCTCTTCTGGGTCGGAGCATCAGGGCCTCCGCGCCCCAACTCCCAAGCCTCGCCTGCGCTGCGCTCCGGTCGGCTTCGGGCCTCGGGCGCTCTCCACTCACGGCGGCGAGGGCCACATCGTCGCTGCGCCCAGCGCTGCGCACTCGTCGCCCGTTCCTCTCGCAACAGCGGGGGCAAGGGACGAAGGGAAACGCAGCGAGCAGTTCAGCAGGCTTCCGAGACACACGCATCAATCCTGGGCCGGGGGCGGGTGCGCTACAAGATCGGTCGCCCTCCGAGCGCTCAAAAGGGCGTGCTCCCCATGCTCGCTTCGCTGTGCGTGGGTCCGCGCGTCCCTTTCGTTCGCCTCCGGGCTACCCCAATCAGCGCGCATCACCCTTCTCCGGGGCCTCCCCCCGGTGGGTTTCCAGTCCCCCTCGCCCTCGCTGCTGTCATGTCGCCCCTCCGCTCGCTTCTTCGCGCTGCCGCTGTCGTCGGCGTCTCCGGCTCGCGTGCCCCGTCGCCCGCGTCCGTCGCCGCGCTTCGGGCTGTGCTGCCCCTCACCACTGGCACCGTGGCCGTCGGTTGCGCGCGGGGCATCGACCAGGTGGCGCGTCGCCTCGTCCCGGCTTCGCGCCGGTTGGTGTTTCGCGCGCAGTCGGGGCGGTCCGGTCATCTCGCAGTGCGCTCCATCGCATGTGTGCGTCAGGTCGCGGCAGCGGCTTCGCAGCCCGGCGGCTCGCTTTGGCTCTCGTTTCCTTCGGCGGCGTGTCCGGCGGGTCTGGCTCTATCACCGTCGCCGTCGGTGTGCTTCCGCGGCCTCGGCTCCGGCACGTGGGCCTCGGCAGCGCTCGCGCGGGGGCTGGGGCTGCCCGTGCTGCTGTGCATGCCGGTGGGCGTGGCGTGCCCGGCGGGGTGGGGGTTCACAGCGTTGGGGTCGGCCTCGGGCGTCGCCTGGCACTTCGCGGCGGGCAGTGTCTCCGGATCGCTGTTCGCGTGATTCAAGTAACTGTTTTGGAGCTTTTTATGTGGAAAACTTGTCTACAAGTAAAAACTTGTGACAAGCGTAAAAATGGTATATTGGAGTGCGGTTCAGTTCCAATCACCAACTCCGTTTGCACCATGTCTGCTCTGGTTCCGCGCGCCTCCGGGCGCGTGATCCCCGGTCCCCGTGGCGGGGCCGTTCTCCTCTCGCGTCGCCCGGTCGGGTGGGTCCTCTCGCTGCGCCCGCTCGGCATCC
>JBCCRG010000056.1:0-12165 GCA_039208155.1 Bacteroidota bacterium
GTCGTTGTACGGCGCGGGGAGGAAGTCCCGCTGGACGCTCTTGCCTGGCCCGACGCCGGTCAGCCCACCCATCGCCACGGCGATGCGCGCCTGGTGCGCCTGGTAGCCCTCGCCCTGGCGGTCGAACACCTCGGCTTCCTCGGTGTGGTCGAAGATCTTGACCCCGAGGTACGCCTCTAGCCGCTTCGCGCGCTCCTCCGATGACGCGAGGAACGCGAAGGCACACACAAGCACGAGCACGCCCGTCCCGCTCAGGTGCAGCAGCGACACGCGCCCGATGAGGCACATCGCGCCGACCGCGCAGAACACGATGAGCGCCGTTGAGAGGTCGTCCATCCCGATCAGCAGCAGCGTCGGCGCGATCCAGACGAGCAGCGGCACGTAGGCGCGCGTGAACTCGCGGATGTAGGGCTGCTTCTGCGCAAGCAGCTTCGCCACGTGGAGGAGGAGCGCCACCTTCGCGAGGTCCGACGGCTGCAGTGACACCCCGCCGAAGTCGAGCCAGCGCTGCGCCCCACCCGAGGTCTGCCCGGCGATCTGCACCGCCACGAGCAACCCGAGCGCGATCACGAGGAACGCGAGCGAGAAGCGCGCCAGCCAGCGGTAATCGATCAGCGACACGACGCCCATCACGAGGAGCGCCGCACCGACGCGGATCACCTGCCGGACCAGAAACGCGTCCGACGCCCCGCCCATCTTCGTCTCCACGAGGAAGGCGCTCGCGCTGAACACCGTGAACACGCTCGTCGCCGCGAGCGCGAACACGGCGAGCAGGAACCAACGGTCGGTCCGCTGCTCCAGCGTGCGCTTGATGCTATGGGAGAGGGTGGAGATCAAGGAAGATTTTAGACGTTCGATTTTTGATTTCTGATTTGCATGTTGGATTGCCCAATCGCAAATCAGAAATCCTCAATCGCAAATCCTACAGGCTGTGCACGAGGCGCTTGAAGTCGTCGCCGCGCTCCTCGTAGTTGGCGTACATGTCGAAGGAGGCGCAGGCCGGGCTAAGGAGAACCACGTCGCCGTCGTCGGCGAGGAGGCGAGCGTACTGGACAGCCTCCTCCATCGTGTAGGCCCGTGCGCTCGTGTCGGCGAGGTCGGCGAGCTCCAGCAGGACCTTATCGCCGCTTTCACCCAGCCCGATCACGGCCTTGACGCGGTCTTTCACGAGCGCCTTGACGGGCTCGTAGTCGTTGCCCTTGTCGCGCCCGCCCGCGATGAGCACGATGGGCTCGGAGAAGCTCTCGAGCGCGTACCAGACCGCGTTCACGTTCGTCGCCTTGGAGTCGTTGACGAACTGCACGCCGCCGACCGTCCGGACCGACTCCAGCCGGTGCGGAACGCCCTCGAACGACATGAGGCTCTCGCGGATCACGTCCGAGCGGATCTCGATGGCGCGCGCCGTGATGGCGGCGGCCAGCGAGTTGTAGAGGTTGTGGCGGCCCCGGAGGGCGAGATCGCGCGTGTCCATAAGGATGGTGTCCGTGAGAACGGAGTCGTTGGGCGAGGAGGGTGAGGCGGTAGTCTGGTCAGCGTCGGTCGGCTGTGCGGCGTCGGAAGCGTGGGCGTCGGGCAGGCGGAGGATGATCTGGTCGTCGCGGACGAAAGCGCCGCGCTCGATTTCGGTGTCGATGCTGAAGGCGTAGGGCGTCATGCCTTTCTCTGCGGCGATGCGGAGCGCGTGTTCGCGGACGAGGGCGTCGTCGTGGTTGTAGATGAGCCAGTCGCCGGGCTGCTGGCTCTCGAAGAGCCGGAGCTTAGCGGCGACGTAGCGCTCGTAGCTGTGCTGGTAGCGATTCAGGTGGTCGGGCGTGACGTTGAGGAGCACGGCCGCCCTCGGGCGGAACGTGGCGACGTGGTCGAGTTGGAAGCTGGAGACTTCGAGGACGTAGGTGGTCTCCGCGCCGTCTGCTTCGAGCACCGCGTCGGCGAAGGCGCGGCCGATGTTGCCCGCGATGGCGACCCGGCGACCCGACTGCTTCGCGTCGTTCTCGGCGATACTCTGCTGGACGATGTGCCCGAGGAGGCTGGTCGTGGTCGTCTTGCCGTTCGTCCCCGTGATCGCCGCGATGGGGCCGCGGGCGAACCACGAGGCGGCCTCGACTTCGGAGTAAACCGGCAGGTCCTGCTTCAGCGCCTCCTGGATGAGCGGCGCTTCGGTGGGCACGCCCGGCGAAACCACAAAAAAGTCGGCGTTGAGCGCCCGCGCGGTGTGGCCGTCGTCCTCGTAGGCGATGCTCCGCTCGATGAGATCAGCGGTCACTTCGTCGGACAGCACGCCCTGCTCGGTGAGGAACACGTCGGCACCCTTCGCCGCGAGCAGCTTCGCCGCCGCCAGCCCGCTCCGCGCCGCACCGATGACCGTCACCCGACGCCCTTCGGCACCCGGACCCGCGACCCATGACCCACGACTCTCGACCTGCCCACTCATTGCAACCTCAGCGTCAGGAAGGTCACGATCACCAGAATCGCGGTCACGATCCAGAAGCGGATCACAATCTTCGACTCGTGGATGCCCATCGCCTCGTAGTGGTGATGGAGCGGGGCCATCCGGAAGATGCGTTTGCCCTCGCCGGTGCGCTTCTTCGTCCACTTGAAGTAGCTCGTCTGGAGGATCACACTGAGCGTCTCCAGGAAGAAGATGCCGCAGAGGATCGGCAGCAGCAGCTCCTTACGGATCATGATCGCCATGGCGCCGATGGCCGCGCCGAGCGCCAGGCTCCCGGTGTCGCCCATGAAGACCTGCGCGGGGTAACTATTGTACCACAGGAATCCGAAGCAGGCGGCGGTCATGGCGGCCGCGAAGACCGTCAACTCGCCTGCGCCGAGCAGAAAGATCTCGTTGAGGAAATCGGCGAGGACAGCGTTGCCCGAGATGTAGCAGAGGACGACCAGGCCTGCCCCCACGAAGGCGCTCGTCCCGGCGGCGAGTCCGTCGATGCCGTCGGTGAGGTTGACCGCGTTGGAGACCCCTGTGAGGATGAAGGTCACGACGACGATGTAGATCGCCCACCCCACATCGATGCCGATCAGGGGCGAGAGGAAGTCGTAGTCGATCAGCCCGTTGGCGACGAACGGGAGGCTCGTCACCGAGCCGAACTCGGCGGTGTCGGGGTGGAAGTAGAGCGTCGTCCCGAGCACCACGCCGAAAGTGATCTGCCCGACGAGCTTGGCCTTCTCCGAAAGCCCGTCCTTGTTTTTCTTGATCGTCTTGATGTAGTCGTCGGCGAAGCCGAGCGCGCCCATCCAGCCGGTTCCGAAGAGGGCGAGCTGGACGTAGACGTTGGCGAGGTCGCCCCAGAGCAGCACCGCCGAGAAGAGCGCGAGCAGCATGATGGTCCCGCCCATCGTGGGCGTCCCGGCCTTGTGGGCGTGGCTCACGACGCCCGCGTCCTCGCCCGTCCGCACCGTCTCGCCGAGTTGCTTGCGACGCAGCAGCCGGATGATCTGCTTCCCCGCGAAGAGCGCGACGAGGAGCGCCGTCACTGCCGCGAGCGTCGCGCGGACGGTGATGAACTGGACCGCCTGGAAGCCTGGAGGTTGGTAGGTGGCCTCAAGCCACTCAAACAGGACGTAGAGCATGACGAGGAGGGGTGAGGGCGATGTTTGCCTCGATCAAGCTCCCCTCCCTCGCCTGCGCGGGGGCAAGCCTAGACAGAGCTTGTCCTCGCGTACGCGGGGAAGGGGGTGGGGGTGGTTGAACGTCTCAGCAGGAAGCAGCCTCGTGCTCGGCAGGTCTACCCCCTCCAACTCCCTCCCCGCCTTCGCGGGGACGAGACTCTGTCCAGGGGGAGAGCTTTTTGTTGAGAGCGCACTCATGAGTCGCGGGCGGCAAAGTGCTGCCGGACCTGCTCGCGGTCGTCGAAGTGGCGCTTCTCGGTACCGACGATCTGGTAGGGCTCGTGGCCCTTGCCTGCGATCACGACCACGTCGCCGGGGCGGGCATCGGCGAGGGCGGTCTGGAGAGCTTCGGCCCGGTCTGCGATTACGGTCGCAGCCCCGGGCCGAGTTAGCCCTCCCAGTATGTCGGTGAGGATCGTCTGCGGGTCCTCAGTGCGCGGGTTGTCGCTCGTGAGGATCACGCGGTCGGCAAGCAGCTCGGCGATGGCACCCATTGCGGGGCGCTTGGCGCGGTCACGGTCACCACCACAGCCGAAGACGACGGTGAGGCGAGCATCGTCCTGTTGGTCTGCTTCGAGCATCGCGCGGGTCGTGGCGAGCACGTTCTCCAGCGCGTCGGGCGTGTGGGCGTAGTCCACGATGGCGACGACGCCATCCTGCGAGGTGACCGTCTCGAAGCGGCCGGGCACCGGCGGGACCTCGGCGAGCGCGTCGAGGAGCGTGTCAGGGTCGGCTAGCTCCAGTGACAGACAGGTGGCATACGCCGCCGCGAGATTTAGGGCGTTGAACCGTCCTGCCAATCGGAACTTCCGCTCATGCCGCTTGCCCTGCCAGTCCGAGAACGTCAGCCGCAGCCCATTGAGGGCGTTGCGGACGAGCGTGACGCGGACGTGGGCATCTTCGTGGAAGCCAAACGTCGTGACGCGCGCGCGGGTGTCAGCCATCATCGTCGCCCAGGCCACGTCGTCGCGGTTGGCGATGGCGCGCGCCTCGGGCTTGAGCCCGTCGAAGAGCTTCTTCTTCGCCAGCCAGTAGGCCTCGAACGTCTCGTGGTAGTCGAGGTGGTCGTGGGTCAGGTTGGTGAAGATCGCCGCGTCGAAGTCGGTGCCCCGGACGCGCTCCTGGTCGAGCGCGTGCGAGGACACCTCCATCGCGCAGGCGTCGCAGCCCGCGTCGACCATGCGCCGGAAGAGCGCCTGCAGCGCCACCGGGTCCGGCGTGGTGTGTGTCGCCATGACGACTTCGCCGCCGATGCGGTTCTCGATGGTGCCGACGAGCCCGCTCGTCCGTCCCAGCCGCTCGAAGAGGGCGTGGAGCAGGTACGAGGTTGTTGTCTTGCCATTGGTGCCGGTCACACCCGCGAGGAGGAGGTCCTGCGACGGGTGCCCGTAGAACGCCCCGGAGACCCCGGCCAGCGCCGCCCGCGTGTCAGAGGCGCGGATCAATACGGCGCTGGCCGGTTGGCCCTCCCGGATGCTCGGGGTGGTTCGCTCGGGGCCGTAGGCGGGATCGTCGTAGACGACCGCCACGGCCCCGTTGTGCACAGCTGTGTCAATGAACAGATGCCCGTCGGCCTGCTCGCCGCGAATGGCGACGAAGAGGCTACCCGGCTCCACCGCCCGGCTGTCGAAGCAGATGCGGGAGAGCGGGGAGTCCATCGCGGCCCCAGCCGGTGAGGCGGGGTCCGACGAGAGACGGGCCATCGAAGAAGAAGCGGCCGCCGACACGGAGTGGAGGGCCTCCGTGTCTCGAATCGCGGCGACCGCGTCGGAGATGGTGAATCGAGAAAAAGAACGAGGGGCGCGGACGCCGCCGGGGGGAGTGCTCACGTCCGTGTCGGCTCATGACTAGCGACAGGTGAGCAGCGCCGCGCGTGGGAGCGCCGCACCGGGCTCGGGGTCTTGGCGGCGGACGGCCCCGCTACCGTCGAGGCGGACGGCGACGCCGAGCGCAGCGAGCCAGCTCGTAGCCTGGCGCGCGCTCAGGCCCGTGAGGTCGGGCATCGTCGCGGTTTGGGTGCGGGCCACGGGCTCCACCGCAGAGGCGAGGCGCACGGGGCGGTCGCTGCGCTGGTGGGCCTCGGCGGTCGGCGTTTGCTCGGTGACGGGCTGCCAGTCGTCGAGGCCGCGGCCACGGCGCACCCAGAGGCCATCGGCGAGGAGGCGACGCTCGGCGAGACGGGCAGGCATGCCCTCGACGGGAGCCACCTCGGTGGTGTCGCGGGCGGGCAGCGCGCCCGGCGGCGCGACATGCGCGGCGATACTCGGGAACGTCCCGATCCAGCGCTCAGCGACGCGTGCGAACACGGGAGCTGCGGCAGAGCCGCCGTGGAAGCCATTCGTCGGACGATCCATCAGCACGAGCAGTGCGACCTCCGGCTTGTCGGCGGGGAAGACCCCCGCGAATGTGGCGCGGTAGGCTTGCACGTAGCGGCCATCGACGACCATCCGCGCAGTCCCGGTCTTGCCCGCGACACGCAGTCCTTCGACAGCCGCCTGCGTCGCCGTGCCCCCCTCGGCCACGACCTGCTCGAACGCAGGCATCAGGGCAGCAGCCGTTTCGGGATCGAAGGCGCGGCGGACCGAGTCGCGGCGGGCCTCTTCGGCGCTCCAGAGCGTCCGGCCCCGCAGGTCGCGGCGCTCCTTGACGACGTACGGGCTCACGAGCAGGCCGCCGTTCGCCAGCGCGGCGTACGCGGTCACGAGTTGCAGCGGTGTCGCGGCGACGCTGTAGCCGATGCTGATCGAGGGCTTGGTGGAGCCGCTCCACGTGTCCGGCTTGCGCAGCAGGCCGCCCGCCTCGCCCGGCAGGTCGATCCAGGTCGGCTGTCCGAAGCCGAGGTTGCGCGCCACCTGGTAGAGCGTCCCTGCCTCCATCTCGCGCGCGACTTTCGTGAACGCCACGTTCGACGACTTTGCGATGGCCTCGGCGAACGTGATCGTGCCGTAGCCGTGCGTGTCGCGGAAGGTGTGCCCAGCCATCGTCACCCAGCCGGTGCCCGTCTCGATGGAGTCGGTCAGCGAGATGATCCCGTTCTCGACGGCAGCGATGGCAGCGATGAGCTTGAACGTCGAGCCGGGCTCGATCTGGTCGGTGATGGCGTGGTTGCGGCGGACGTTCTCGGCGAATACACCCGGACGGTTGGGGTCGTAGGTCGGCACGTTCGCCATCGCCAGGATCGCGCCTGTGTGGACGTCCATCGCGATGGCGGTGCCCCACGTCGCGTTCGCCTCCTGGACACCGCGTGCGAGCTCGGCTTCGAGGATCGACTGCCGCACGAGGTCGATGGTGAGCACGAGGTCGTCACCCTGCTGTGGCTCCGTCACGCGCCCACCGACGACAGCGTGCTTCGCACCGTGGCGATCGCGCTGGTAGGGGCGGCGGCCCTCGGTCCCCCGCAGCGCCTCGTCGTACTGGAGTTCGATCCCGGCCAGCCCGTTGACGTCGCGGTCGACGTGCCCGAGCAGGTGCGCGGCGAGCGTGCCGTAGGTGTAGCGCCGCCCGTAGTCCGGCGTGACGATGAGCGCGTCCAGGTTAAGCGCCTCCAGCCGCTCGGCTTGCGCCTGGTCCATGTCTGTGTCGAGAAGCACGTAGCGTGGGCTCGCGCGGCGGGCGACCCGGGTGCGCCAGTAGGACTCGCTGCGCTGCGTGACCTCGGCGAGCGTGGCGAAGAACGTGTCGGCCTGCTCGTCGAAACCGGACTCCTCAGGATCGAGCGCCACCTCGTAGCGCGCGGTGTTGACGGCGAGGGCGCGGCCTGCCTGGTCGTAGATCGTGCCGCGCGTAGCCGGCAGCGGCTCGAAGGCGCTCGCCTGCTCGGCACCGCTCACGCGGAGCTCCGGGCCGTCCGTCAGATGGATGTAGACCATCTGGCCGAGCACGGCCACTGGCAAGAGCGCCAGCAGCGTGAACACGACGTAGAGCCGGGGGAGTATGGAAGCGCGAGCGCTGATCGGGGTGGGGTGTTGGCGATGAAACCGGTGCGCGGAAACAGGTGCGAGTGTCTGAGGACGTGACTGCGCTGCGATGGAGGGAACCGCAGCACCACACGCCCCCAGACGCTCGCACGCTAGTCGGTAGGCTCCAGCGTGATGGTCGGTGCGTAGGTGGCGTCTTCGACGAGCCCGAGCGCACGGGCGCGGTCGAGGACGACGGCCGGGCTGGTGCGCCGGTCGAACTCGCCTTCGAGGCGAGCTTGGCGCAGGTGGAGCTGTTCGTTCTCGGCGCGGAGCTGCGTGATGTCGGCCAGCGTTGCCTCCATCGAGAAGACGTGCGCGACCCAGAGGGTGAGCAGCGCACACACGAGCGTGATGGCGAGCAGGAAGGACCGCGTCGGGACGCGCGTGAGCCAGTCGAGGCGCGAGGGCGCGACGGCCCCGGCCTTGCGCTTGGCCGATGGCTTGCGTCGGTTCGTCGCCGTGCGCGGGGCGGCGTCGAGGTCGCCCCAGCCGGGCAGCTCTGACCGGAACGGCGTGGAGGGACGCCGTCCGGTCGGAGCGCCGGACTTCGCCCGCGCGTTGGCACGCGACGCCTGGCTCGGCTTACGGGCCGAGGGCGCGTTGCGCGTCGCCATCGCCTTACGGGGCGACGGGCTGCCGGTCGTCGTCTTACGGGACGACGCCTTCGAGGCGCGGGCGGGGGTCTGGAGGGTTCGAGGCATCACGCTAGGCGATGAAGTGCGCCGGGGACGCAGAAAATGGAAGCCGGTGCGGGAGGGGCGCACCGGCGACGACGTGGAGGGGACGTCGCGGTGGCGTGGAGGGAACGCCGGGGGATACTCAGGAAGGAGGGGGTTTGGGATCGGGATGACCGACGAACTCGGCCACGCGGAGGCGGGCGCTGCGGGCGCGCGGGTTGGCGGCGATCTCGGCGTCGCTCGCCTCGATGGGCTTGCGCGTCACGGCCTGCCACGGCGTGAGCGCGTTGCCGTAGAAGTCGCGCTCCAGCACGCCGTCGAGGCGGCCCGCCTTGAGGAACTGCTTGACGCGGCGGTCCTCGAGCGAGTGGTAGCTCAGGACGGCCAGCCGACCGCCAACCGCGAGCACGTCGAGGCTGGCTTCGAGCGCCCGCTCCAGCACGCCGAGCTCGTCGTTGACCGCGATGCGGAGCGCCTGGAATACGCGGGCGAGGCTCTTCACCTCGTCCTTGGTCGGGACGGCGGCGCGGACGGCGGCGGCCAGGTCGCCCGTCGTGGTGATCGGGCGGCGGCGCGCGACTTCCTGCGCGATGCGCCAAGCGCGCGGCTCCTCGCCATAAGCGCGGAGCAGGTCGGCCAGCGCCTGCGTGTCCAGCGTGTTGACGAGGTCAGCAGCCGTCTGAGGGGCGCGGTCGTCCATCCGCATGTCGAGCGGCCCATCGGCGCGGAACATGAAGCCGCGCCCAGGCACGTCGAACTGATGGGACGACACGCCAAGGTCGAGGAGAATGCCCGTCACGGAGCCAGTCGCAACCCCAGCGTTCGTGAGGAGGGCGGGCATCGCCTCGAAGTTGCCGCGCAAGGCGGTAAAGCGAGAGAGGGGGGCAGCAGAGGGATCGGCCTTGGCGGCAGCCGACCCCTCCACTGAGACGGATCCCATGGAGGCGGAGTGGCCCGACTTGAGTTCACGTGCCTCAATGCGCTGCGTCGCTGTGCGGATCGCGTCCGCGTCCTGGTCGATGCCGATGACGCGTCCCTCGGAACCGAGCCGGTCGAGGAGGGCGGCCGTGTGCCCGCCGCCGCCGAGGGTGCCGTCGATGTAGAGACCCGCCGGGTCCGTCACGAGCAGGTCCACCACCGCCTCCACGAGCACGGGCGCGTGGTAGGTCGTCGCGTATGGCTGCGCAGCCTGAGAGGCAGCAGCCTCGGGCGAGCGGCGGGCCGAGCGGCGCGGTGGACGGGGCATGACGGCGGACATGGACTAACGGAAACGGAGCGTCGTAAGTGAGAGCGGAACGAGGCGTTTAGAAGAGGCTGCCGAGACCGAGGTCGCCGGCGACTTCGTTGTAGAGGTCGGCGGGCGACTCGATGGCCTCTTCCTCCGTGAGGGCGTCGGGGTGCCAGATCTCGACGAAGTTGAGCACGCCGAGGAAGAGCGCCTGCTCGCCCTCTTCGAGCCCGGCGAGCCCGAGGCGCGTCGCGTCGAGGCGGATGCGGCCCTGGCTGTCGAGCGTCTGCTCGTCGGCGTAGCGGAGGAAGCTGCGGAGCGCACGGCGCTGCTTGGCGTCGGAGGTGGTCATCTTGGCCGCGAAGCCTGCCTCGACCTCCTCCCACACGTCGGAGGGGTAGAGCCGCAGGCAGCCATCGGGACCGGGGAGGAGCACGACCGTGTTGTTGGCCGCCGGATTAAAGACCTGGCGCATCTTCGACGGCACGGCCACACGGCCCTTGTCGTCGATCTTGCACGCCACCTGGCCTTTGAAACCCGGCATGAAGGTGAATGGGATGGATGGAGGTCAGTGGGGAGGAGTGGGGAAGCGATGCGGAGGGCTGGGCGATGGTCACCCACTTTCCCCCACTTCTCCCCACGACCCAAAGCTAGGACGAATCGCCCTAAACAGCGCGCAATGGCCGCTTTTGTGGGTAAAAACCACCCTACCCACCAACCCTGTGGACAACATGCCCGCCGCGATACAAACCCCTAGGTGAACAAACGATCACCCCAATTATCGACAAGTGAAAATCCGTTCACCATCGCTATCTTCCTCATCCACACCCTTACCCACTCCTCTCCCGCCATGCGACGCCCCGTCACCGAGCGCCAAACGCAAGTCTACGAGTTCATCCGCGACTTCATGCGAACGCACGGGACGCCCCCCACGCTCCGTGAAATCGGGGACGGCCTCTCCATCGCCTCGTCGAACGCGGTCTACAAACTACTCCAGGCGCTCGAGACGAAGGGGCTTATCCATCGCGAGCCCGGCGCGGCGCGCGGCATCCGCATCGCGGACCCGGAGGAGGACCCGCTTGCAGAGAAGCGCGTCCCGCACCTGCCCATCGTGAGCCGCACGGCGAGCGACGAGCCGAGCCGCCTGCGGCTGCGCCCGAGCGGCTCGATGTACGTGGACCCCGCGCTGCTCTCGGGCTACGATCCCGACCGCTGCCTCATCGGCCGCGTCTCGGACGACGGCTTCTCGGAGAACGGCATCTGGCGCGGCGACTTCGTGGTGGTGGCTGAGCTTCCTGTGCACCGTCTCCTGGACGACGACACGGTCGCGGCGCTCGTCGGCGAGAGCCTCATCGCACGCCGCTTCACCTACGGCCTCAGCCGCTACGCGCTCCACCCGGCCCACCGCTCGTACGAGACGATCAACACCCGGGACAACGATTCGGACTGCTACCTGATCGGCCGCGTGGTCGGCGTCGTCCGCCGCGTGTGATACCAAATCCGGGAGCACCGTTGCGATCGAATCGAAAAGGTGAGGCCGGATTTGAGCTATCGGCTGTCAGCCATCGGATAGGTACGGCGCGACTCATCAAGTGGACTCGGCATGAGCACGGCGTACCAGCGCTGTGCCTGCGAGGCTATGCCCCTTGCGGCGTGAGGTCCACGACCTCATTCGTGAGCACATCGAGGAGGTCGGCGCGGTGGCTGGAGAGGACGATCAGACCTTCACGACTGGTGTGGTCACGTAGCAGTTCGAGCGCGGCGGCCGTCGCGGCGGTGTCGAGGCCGCGGAAGGGCTCGTCCATCAGCAGCACCGAGGGCTGCGCGACGAGGGCCGCTGCGAGCTGCGTCTTGCGGAGCATTCCGCTCGAATACGTCCCGATGACCTGCGCACGCCGCTCGTCGAGGAGCACAGTGTCAAGGAGCGCGTCGATGCGCGCCGGGGAGCCAGCGTCCCACTGCTTGCGCTGACGGAGCACCCATTCGAGCAGCTCGACGGCTGTGAGGTGGCGTGGTAGGCGGGGCTCGTCGTGGACGATGCCAACGTACTGGAGGTAGCGGTAGGGCTGCTGATGCACGTCCAGTTCGCCGTAGCGGATCGTGCCCTCGGTGGGGAACGCGAGCGCCATCAGCAGCCGCAGCAGCGTCGACTTGCCCGAGCCGTTCGGCCCGACGAGCGCCGTCGCTGTGCCCGGCGCGAACGTGTGCGAGAAGCCGTCGAGCACCGCCGCACCCTGGCCGTAGTGCTTCACGATCCGACTGAGGACTAGAGACGAGGTCTCAACAGGAGGACTATTCATGGTTGCTCTGTGACACGTAGGTGGGTAGATGAGGGCTCACCGCACGCCAAACCTGATCCTCGTCCAGCTTGACATATCCCCTGTCGGAATGTCCTCTCCTGCCGTAGAACCTCTTCTCGTATAGGACGAAAATCACTCCAGCCCTGCGCACAGCGATTTTAACCGGATCGATGAACCCTCCTTCGGCTCGCTCCACAACGCATTCCTCGCCCCTTTCCAAGTCAACGAGCAAGAGGTGGATATCGGGCCCTTTTCCATACTCCGTGGACCTCCATTCCATGATGGAGAAGTATCTGGAATTCCTTGACCAGGCCAGCTCCCATCCAAACATCCGCTCGCCGAACGGAAGACTATTCAGCGACAAATGGGCCCAGGTAGGA
>JBCCRG010000057.1:0-12088 GCA_039208155.1 Bacteroidota bacterium
GTGGACCACGTGCGGGAGCGGTTCTTCTACCACATCCGCATCGGCGACCCGGTGGACCTGGAGGCCGCGAGCGCGGGGCTGTTCTTCACGCGCCTGTCGTCGCACCTCTGCGCGCCGGTCTTCGTGTTCCTCGCCGGGCTGGGCGCGTGGCTGTATGCGCACCCCCGGTCGGGCGAGACGCGCTCGCCGAGCCGCTTCCTGTTCACGCGCGGGCTGTTCCTGGTGGGGCTGGAGGTCATCCTCATCAACCAGGCGTGGTTCTGGGGCTTCCCGCCGGACACGATCTACCTGCAGGTCATCTGGGTGATCGGGCTGAGCATGATCGCGCTGTCGGTGGCCGTGCGCCTGCCGCACTGGGTTATCGCCGCGCTCGGCCTTGCGATCGTCTTCGGCCACAACCTCCTCGACCCGATTGACGTCGCCCCGGGCGAGGTCGGGTACGCGCTGTGGACGATCCTGCACGACCGCGGGATGCTGGTCGAGGGCGACGTGGTCTCGCTGTGGATTTCCTACCCCGCGCTGCCGTGGATCGGCGTGATCCTCTGCGGTTACGCGCTCGGCCCGCTCTACGGGGCGACGGTCGACGCGAAGCACCGGACGCGGCGGCTCGTGCAGCTCGGCGGGGCCTGCCTGGCGCTCCTCGTCGTCCTGCGGGGCTTCAACCTCTACGGCGAGGCGCTCCCGTGGACGGTCGGCGCGACGCCCCTCGACACGCTGATGGCGATGCTCAACTACACGAAGTACCCGCCGTCGCTGGCGTTCCTGCTGCTCCCGCTCGGCGTCGCGTTCCTGCTGCTGGCGTGGTTCGACACGCGCGACACCGCCGCCACGCGTGTCTTGCAGACGTTTGGCCAAGCGCCGATGTTCGTCTACGCGCTGCACCTCTACGTGCTCCTGGTGTGCTACAAGCTGGTGCTCGTGACCGTCGGCCCCAACGCGGGCGACCTCTACCACATCGACCACGTGTGGCAGATCTGGGCGCTCACCGTCCTCCTCGCCGCCGCGCTCTACCTCCCGACGCGTGCGTTCGGCGAGTACAAGCGTACCAGCGATAAGTGGTGGATTCGGTATTTCTGAGAAACCGGGAGAGAACGACGCCCCCGGTGTGACTCGTTTCTCCCACCCATGTCATCCCGAGCGCAGGTCCGCAGGACCGAAGTCGAGGGATCTGCGGGTCAGCTTCCAAGCTCCGAGTGGGCTTTGAGGTGGACGAAGACGCTGCGCACCAGATACGCATGGCTTCCCGCTCCCACCTACGTCATCCCCGCGAATGCGGGGACCCACCAGGTCATTTCGGCGTCCGCATCGCCTCCCTTTCTGCGAGCGACGGGATACCCGGAAGTACCTCCTGCCTGATCCGTCGGGCCTCCGCGTTGTGGGTGGTTTCCAGAAATCCGAGTGGGTCCCCGCGTGCGCGGGGATGACTGATAGGGAAGGGCGCGGTAGCCTCCCATGAGGCTGGCGCGGACAGCCCGCTACACCGAGGAAAAGGGTGGCCAACCGTCAGGAGCGCAGGACCTCGTCCCGAGGCAGTACCATAGAGCGCCCCAGTCCTCTCACGTTGCTTCTCACACCGGGTCTCCAGGATGGGGCCTTCTCCGCACCTTTGTCATCCCGGACTTGATCCGGGATCCATACGATCTACTGCATGGATCCCCGCTTTCGCGGGGATGACTCCGTAGGTAGCGTGAGGTATCAACTCAGAAACCCGCTACCATCCCTTCGCTCCACTATGCCTGTCTCCTCGCCCTGGACGCGCCCGCTGCTCGTCCTCGCACTACTGCTCGCCGCGCCGACAGCCGTCGCCCAGACGCCGTTCACGCTCGACGATGTGTTCGAACTGGAATGGGCCGACGACCCGCAGATCAGCCCCGACGGCGCGCACGTCGTCTACGTGCGGGCGGGGATGGACCGGATGAAAGACAAGCGCCGCCAGTCGCTCTGGATCGTCGGGGCGGATGGCGAGGGGCACCGCAAGCTGACGGCGGGCGAGGCGAATGAGTCGGCGCCGCGGTGGTCGCCGGGCGGGGATCGCGTGGCATTCGTCTCTGCGACGGACCAGGGCGCGGAGCTGTTCGTTCGCTGGATGGACACGGGCCAGACGGCGCGGCTGACGCAGCTCGACCGGTCGCCGCGCGGCCTCACGTGGTCGCCCGACGGGACGATGCTGGCCTTCTCGATGCTCGTCCCCGAGCCCGACCCGACGCTCGATGTGGCCCTGCCATCGCCGCCGAAGGGCGCGGAGTGGGCCGAGAAACCGCGCGTCGTCGACCGCGTCAAGCACGAAGCCGACGGCTCCGGCAACATCGAGCCGGGCTTCCGCCACGTGTTCGTCGTCCCCGCCGACGGCGGCACGCCGCGCCAACTCACGCACGGCGACTACCCGCACGGCACCGACCTCGCCTGGCTGCCCGACGGCAGCGGCCTCGTCTTCTCCGGCAACCGCAGCGACGACTGGCAACTCGACTACCGCGGCTCCGAGGTCTACCGCGTCAGGCTGACCGATCACACGATCACGGCGCTCACCGACCGCGACGGGCCGGATCAAGGCCCCGTCGTCTCGCCGGACGGTCGCACCGTCGCCTACCGCGGCTACGACGACCGCGTCCGCACCTTCCAGAACACGCTCATCCACCTCCGCGACCAGGACACCGGCGACATCCGCGTCCTGGCAGGCGACCTCGACCGCAGCATCGAACAGCTCGCCTGGACCGACGCGGGCCTCTACGCGAGCTACTACGACCGGGGCCTCATCCACCTCATGCAGGTCGCGCTCGACGGCACCGTGCGCGAGATCACCGACGCCATCGGCGGCACGTCGATTGGGCGGCCCTACCTCGACGGAGCCTGGTCGGTGTCCGACGGCGGCGTGGTCGCGTTCACGCACAGCACGCCGGAGCGCCTGTCGGACGTGGCGGTCGTGATGGACGGCGAGACGCGCGTGCTGACCGATCTCAACGGCGACCTGCTGCCGTACCGCGACCTCGGCACCGTCGAGGAGCTCACCTGGACCGCCGAGGACGGCCTCGACGTGCAGGGCTGGATCATCCGCCCGCCCGGCTACGAGGAGGGCCGGCAGTATCCGCTGCTGGTCGAGGTGCACGGCGGCCCCATCGCCTCCTACGGCCCGCACTTCTCGCCGGAGTTTCAGCTCTTCGCGGCGGACGACTACATCGTCTTCTACCCCAACCCGCGCGGCAGCACGGGCTACGGCGAGGCCTTCGCCGACCTCCTCTACCACGACTACCCGGGCGGCGACTACGGCGACATCATGACCGGCGTCGACGCCCTGATCGCGACGGGCGACGTGCACCCGGACTCGCTCTACGTCACGGGCGGCAGCGCAGGCGGCGTGATGACGGCGTGGATCGTGGGCAACACGGACCGCTTCCGGGCGGCGGCGGTCATCAAGCCCGTCATCAACTGGATCTCCAAGACGCTCGTCGCCGACAACTACTACGCCTACGCGGACTACCGCTACCCCGGCCAGCCGTGGGAGAACCCGATGGCCTACTGGGAAGAATCGCCGATCTCGGTCGTGGGCAACGTCGAGACGCCGACGATGGTGATGGTGGGCACCGCCGACCTGCGGACGCCGCCCTCGGAGGCGCGCCAGTTCTACCACGCGCTTCGCCTACGGGACATTGAGACGGTCTACGTCGAGATCCCCGGTGCCCCGCACGCCATCGCCCGGCGCCCCAGCCAGCTCGCCGCGAAGATCGCCTACATCCTCGCGTGGTTCGACCGGTATCGAGGGGACGGCTGAGGGGGGCTCCAGCCTCGCCACGTTGCTCTCCGGTAGGGTGTTGGGGGTAGGGAGGAGGGCGTGGTTCGTACTGAACGCCACGCCCCACCCTCTACTCCGTACTGCTTTTCTCCGGGTTGAACCCGATCCCGCTATGAATTCCGAACTCCGCGCGCTCTACGAGGCCGACTACCGCGACCACGGCCAGGGGTTGCAGCACAGCACGCCTGAGTACGACGCCATGCGTGCACGCGACCGCCAGCGTCGGCAGCGCGCGGCGGAGATCATTGCCGAGATCATGGCAGAGGGCAGCAGTACAGCGCCCGAGGACTACTACCACGCTGCCTGGCTCTTCAACCACGGCGACACGCCTGCGGACGCCTCGCAGGGTCACGTGTGGGCGAAGCAGGCGGCCCAGCTTGGCTACCGTCCGGCGCGGTGGCTCGCAGCCGCGGCGTACGACCGCGCGCGGATGTACAGCGGCCAGCCGCAGAAGTACGGCACGCAGTTCGTCCCTGATGGCACGCGGCACCGGCTGTGGGATGTGGATCCCGCCACCACCGACGCCGAGCGCGCGGCGTGGGACGTGCCGCCGCTCGCCGACCAGCTCCGCCGGGCCGAAGCAATGACCGAGGCCGATCCGCCGGGCCCCATCGGCGAGGGCGCACCGAGGTGGCTCAGGGACGCCATCGCGCGGTGGAGGGCCGAGGAGACCGCGTAGCCTCGGTGCGTTCAGCGCTGATCTCGTTCGCGGCGGGCGTGTGACACCACGACGGCACTCGGCGTGCGCAGGTTTACCCCTCGATACGTTCATCGTCCACGCTGGCCTCGCGGCTTCCGGACACCCCCTGTGTCTGCTCCCGCATCGGCCAGCGCCCCGTAGCCCGATCCCGCCCATGGCCCTCGCCGCCGTCACCCCCGTCCTGCGCATCTTCGATCTCGATACCGCCCGCGCGTTCTACGTCGACTTCCTCGGCTTCGCGGTCGATTGGGAGCACCGCCACGAGCCGGATCTACCGGTTTACATGCAGGTGTCGCGCGAGGCGTGCGTGCTCCACCTCACCGAGCACCACGGCGACGCGGCTCCCGGTGCGGCCCTCCGGATCGCATCGAGCGACCTCGACGCGCTGCGTGCCGAGTTGGCTGCCAAGGACTACCGCTACGCCCGGCCGCACATTGAGGACAAGCCGTGGGGCACCCGCGAGTTGGTGGTGTGGGACCCGTTCCACAACCGGCTGACCTTCGCGGAGACCGAGGCAAGTGAAGCGTAACCTCTACCGCAAGCGCGCTCAGCCTAGCGTTGACGCCGAGCCTATTCCTGTACTGTTCAATCGGTCGAACCGAGCGAAGTGAGGTCCGTTAACGAGCCACCTAGCTCACTTCAAACGGTCATGAGATACCGCGTACTGATCGAGACGGACGAAGACGGCGTATTCACGGCGACCGTCCCGAGTCTTCCCGGCTGCATCGCAGATGGGACGACGCGTACCGAGGCCCTCGCGAACGTGAAAGAGGCGGTTGCCCTCTACATCGAGAGCCTTGACGCGCATGGCGACCCGATTCCGCCGCCGATTACCGAAGATGTGATAGAGGTGTAGGCGTGGGACGTCTGCCAGTCGTTTCCGGGCGGGATGTGGTCAAGGCGCTGGCAGAGGTGAACTACGTCTTCGACCGGCAGAAAGGGAGCCACATGATTCTGCGCCAGACCGTCGCACCGCATCGCCGTGTGGTTGTGCCAGATCACAAGGAGGTGGTAAAGGGCACGCTTCGCGCAATCATCCGCGAGGTTGGGTTGACGGTGGACGAGTTCCGAGCACTACTGTAGCTGTCCATGGGAAAGCGAAAGCGGCGCTATGTGGGTAAAGCCGAAGCGGGCGTAGGCTGGCGTGCCTGGGACAACAAGAATAGGCGATGGTGGGGGCAACCCTTCTCCTACTATCCCGAGGCGTTGCTTGCTGAACTGAATGGCCCCAAGCGCCCATCAAGGCTCACGGAGCTTCAGCGGAGACGGTGACTGACTACTGATCTCGAGCGACCAGGGACAAAGGCTACTTCTACGACACACGCTCAGGCCCGTGATGGACTTGCCGATGATAAGCGTGGTACTTCGACGTCAAATCAGCACGTTCTTGGTTTAGGTTGCCCTGTTTTCACCTGGGCGTAGGGACGCTAGGGCATCCTGGGGCCTACCGGCAGTACCGGTACAGTGGGTCGCTTCCGACTGTCTCGACGAACACTTGGGCCGAGAACTAGGACGCTTGGTTCAGGAAGTGCTCGAGCCTGGCGAGCCACATTTCTAACTCAGCCTTTTTCGTATCATGCCATAGGGAGCTCTTGGTAATTTTCAAGCCTCAATCACAACCTCAGCTCTACACGCTGACCTGCTCTGCCTTTGGTTATGGATGTGTTTATATCGTGGTCTGGGGAGCGTAGTAGAGAGTTTGCTAGTGCTTTGGGAAGATGGCTTGAGATGGTAATTCAGTCGGCGAAGATCTGGATTTCGACGGAAGATATAGCTCCAGGAGATAGGTGGGCTCGAAATCTATCGGGTATACTAGATGAGTGTGATTTTGGGATACTTTGTATAACTCCAGAGAACATAGTCGCCCCATGGATACTATTTGAGGCTGGTGCTCTTTCAAAAAAGCTGGAAAATGCTAAGGTGGTACCTCTGCTGTTTGAGGTTTCTCCTGGTGACTTGCCTTCTCCTCTTGCTCAGTTTCATGGTGTGACCGCAGATCAAAAAGGCGTGTCAGCACTTGTGGGGTCAATTTTGTCTAGTATGAATAGTGATGAGATTGTTAGTCGTGTGGAGAGAGCATGTGAGAAAATGTGGGGGGTTTTGGAAAATGATTGGCAGGAAGTTTCGCGAAGAAGAGTTGGGGCTGTTTTGGATAGATCTGAAGAAAAGATAGACGAAATGCTAGAGTTGATTCGTCGTATTTCTTTATCAATAGATAGGCCTATTTACCGTACTCCAGACAGATATGATATAGGACTGGAGGTAGTTCTTGCCGAGCGATTGGACCAGATGTCAAAGCGCGCAAAAGAACTAGAGGAAAGTGCTTCCAGTTATGAGGAGAGGTTTAATGATATTCCGTCTCCGCTCTCGAAGGAAATTGAGAACTCGAAGATTCGTATTGAGGAGCTTATGACAGCTCTGCGTGCATTATCTTAGATATTTTATTGATTTAAATATTAATATGCGTTTAATTTCGAAGTCATGACAATATTACTTAGTTTGTCGAATGTAGATGTTTTGGCCGGATGGGCTCTGTATTGGCTATAGTTTGCATTTGCTGCTACCAATGCTAAGATGTGACGCGATGCGCGTTCGGGACGAGTATCGCAATGTCTGGCCGACATCCTTCACAAGACTGAAGCGGCTGAGAGGGTCCAACTCTGGCTACACGAACGCACTCAGCCCCGTGATGGCGCGGCCGACGATGAGCGTGTTCATCTCGTGGGTGCCCTCGTAGGAGTAGACCGCTTCGGCATCCGCGAAGAGCCGCGCCACGTCGTGCTCCAGCAGGATGCCGTTGCCGCCGAGCAGGCCGCGCCCGATGGCCGCCGTCTCGCGCATCTTGCTCACGCAAAACACCTTCGCGAGCGACGCGCGTGGGTGCAGCGCCTTGAGGTCATCGTAGAGCGTGGCGAGTTGGAGGACCATGCCCTGGATGGCGATCACGTTGCCGAGCATCTCCACGAGGCCGTTCTGCACAAGCTGGTAGCCCGCGATCGGCTTGCCAAACTGGACGCGCTGGGTGCAGTAGCGCTGCGTTTGCTCGTAGAGCCCCATCGCCATGCCGCAGGCCTCCCATGCGACGCCCGCGCGGGCCGTGGCGAGCTGCGCGGCCACGTCGCGGAAGCTGTTGACGCCCGGCAGCCGGTCGGCCTCGCTCACCTCGACGTTTTCCAGCCCGATCAGCACGTTGTCCACGGAGCGCTTGGCGATCTTGCCCGGCAGCTTCTCGACGGTGAAGCCGGGCGTGTCCTTCTCAACGAGGAAGCCCTTCACGTTGCCGTCGGCGGTGTCCTTGGCCCAGATCACCGTCACATCGGCGAAGGTGGCGTTGCCGGACCACTTCTTCGCGCCGTTGAGGATCCAGGTGTCGCCGTGCCGCTCGGCGGTGGTCTCTAGGCCGAGCGCGGCATCGGAGCCGTGCGCAGGCTCGGTGAGCGCCCAGGAGCCGATGGCCTCGAAGCGTTCGAGGCGGTCGTACCACTTCGCCTTCTGCGCGTCGCTGCCGAAGAAGTGGAGCGAGATGAGGCATAGCCCCCAGTGCACGCCGAGGAAGGTCCCTATCGATGGGTCCACGCGCGCGACCTCCATGCCGACGAGGCCGGTCAGGAGCGGGTCCGAGCAGTAGCGATGCCCCGGGTTCTCGCCATAGGCATCGCGCAGCATCGCGGCCATCTTCGGAACGAGCTCGAACGGCATTTCGCCACGCTCCCAGTAGTCGTTGATGATCGGCCGCACCTCCTCCAGCATCCACGCGTGGACAACCTGGCGGGTGCGCTGCTGCTCCGCCGTGAGGTGCTGCTCGAAGAAGCGGTAGAAGTCGACGTCGGGCTCCTTGGTGCGGCGTGGCTTCGGTGTAGCTGGCTCGCCCTGCGCCCCATCCCCGCTGGTACCCACGAAGGCCGCGATCTCATCGGCACTCATCCCGTCGAGGCGGTCGAGGAGGCGTTTCAGGTCGGCCTTCTCAGCGAGGCGAGCGAGCTTGGTGGGATCGAACTGCATGGATAGGGAAGAGACGGGGAGTGGAGGAGAAAAACTCCCCTCCTAGACAGGCGGGGTTGGGGGTGGTTGATCGGCCTAGCTCAAAAGGGAATCCAGACTAGATTGTTCAAACCCCTTCTGTCTCCCTCCCCGCCTTCGCGGGGACAGGCTCTGTCTAGGGGGAGAACTTCTTAGGCAACAGTTCAGCAAGCCTGGACGAGCCGGTGGCCTTCAGCAGAGACGACCTGGTCGCCGCGAATGACGACCTCGGCGGGCGCGCCGTCGCCTTTCGTATCCGCGAGCGCGAGGCGCACCCAGTCGGCGCCGTCCTTCGCGAAGAGGTCGGCGATGCGGACGCGGGCGGCCCGCGCTGGGGCGTCGGCGGCGAGGCCGGTGCGCCAGACGAGCGTGATCGGCTCACGGCGGACGGCCCAATGTTCGAGCCGGTCGTGGAAGCCGCATGCGATGGGCGTGTAGTCGTTCATCAAGCGGAGATGTTGGTTGCGGGGATCTACCGGACGCGCCGAGCGGCGTTCCGCTCACGCAGGCTCTCCCGCACACGTGCGCGCTCTGGCATGGGGTGCGAGGCTGCGAGGTGAGACCCCTTGCACCCCATGCAGGTGTCCTACTGTGTGCGACACCGAACCAGGTAGTCCGCCCGGAGGCGTGTTTGGAATCCGCAAGCGAGCGCGGTTAGATTTTGCAATTCCTTAAAGCGGAAGCCCCATGGCGCAGGAAGCCCCCACGTACAGCATCGGCGAAGTCGCCAAGCGCACCGGCGTCAAGGCGCACACGCTGCGCTATTGGGAGACGGAGTTCGACGGCCTCCAGCCCGCTAAGGACGACATGGGCAACCGGACCTACTCCGAGGCCGACATCGCGTTCGTGGAGCGCATCCGGTACCTGCTCTACGAGGCGAAATACACGCAGGAGGGCGCGCGGCAGGTGCTCAACGGGCGAATGAATGGAGACGCGGTCGAAGGGGGAGACGGGGACGGTCAGGAGGGGCTCTGGGCGCTGCGTGGCTTTCTGGTAAAGCTGTTGCAGGACCTCGACGAGGCACCGTAGTTTGCCCGTCCTGCGTTCGCCATCCAGCAACCCCACGGCGAGGCAGTCTTGTTCGGGATGTGGCGCAGCCCGGTAGCGCACCTGCATGGGGTGCAGGGGGTCGCAGGTTCAAATCCTGTCATCCCGACGACCGCCCGGCCCCTCGTTTGGGGCTGGGCGTTTTTCGTGGGATCGATCCGCGTGGAGATCGATTCGCTTGGGGCGCCACGGCGGCCTGGGTGGCAGCTTTCTTTGGAAGGGGCCTCTAGCGTATCCTAGAGCGCTCTCCCGACCACTCCGATCTCCACCATGCCCGAGGTACCTGGCGGCTCTTCTTTCGAGGCCGATCTGCGCGCCATTCGCGAGGATCGCGGGCTGACGCCGGGCGACATCGAGCGGGCGACCCGGGTGCCGGCCGACGTCGTGCGCCGCTTCGAGGACGGGGCGCTCATGCGCGATCCCGACTTCAGCGCGGTCTACCTCCGCGCCTTCGTCAAGGCCTACGCCGAGGCGCTCGATCTCTCGGCCCCGCGCACCAACGCGGCCTTCGATGCAGCCCGGGCGGGCACGTATCGCGGCGAGCTTCGCACCGAACTTGCCACTGACCCTGAGACTAGCGGAGACGCCTCGCCCAACGCCGGGACTGAGTCGGCCTCTCAGCCTGCCGCGCCTTCCCGGCCTCCGTCAAAACCCACCGCGTCGAAGCCAGCGGTATCGCCTCCAACCTCCCCCAAACAGGGAGCCGCCAAGCGTGAGGGTCCCAGCAAGCCGAACCCGGTGTCCGCAGGGAAGAGGGCCGCAGCAGAGCCGCCCGAGCGCGAACCGCCTCCGGCCGTCGAGGCGCTTGCGCGGGAGGCTCCCAAGGAGCGCGCGGCACCGCCGCCGTCGGACCTGCCGAGGCGGAGCGCGCCCGCCCGCCTCACCGCACCGGAGCGGTCGTGGGGGCTCATCATCGGCATCGCCGTCTTCTCCGTCGCCGCGCTCGCGGTGGTGTTCGCCCTCATCTTCCGCCAGCCCGGGCCCGACCTGGAGCCGGTGGCACAGCCCATCGCGGCTGACACGACCGCCGCCGACACAACGGTAGTCACCGCCCAGCCGGTCGTGCCGCCCGCACCGCAGATCGGCGACACGGTCCGCGTAACCGTCATCGCAGCGGACGGACCACTCCAGAACTTCCGCGTGCAGGCGTCTCCTGACGTGCGCCGCCCCTACTGGATGGAGCAGGGGGCCGAGCAGACCTTCGCGAGCCCGACCGAGGTGATCGTCTGGGGCAACGAGACCGCGAGTGGCTACCGCATCGACTCGAAGGCGCGGCTGCGCATCGCCGGGCTGACGTGGACGCCGGCCGAGGGGGCGGTGCAGCGGCTCACCCGCGCCCGCTCGCAAGCCGTCGTGGACTCCCTCCACCAGGCCCAGTACGAAGGGTAATCCACGGACGAATGAAGGCAGCAGGCAGGAGGGACGGCCCCTCGAACGCAGCACAACTCGTCGCCGACACGACCGCTGCGCTGGCGCACCTTGACACGGTGGACCTGGACGCGCTCGACGAGCCTGCTGCGCGCACCCAGGTGGAGGTGCTGCGCCCGCTCATCCGAGGGCACGCCGTCCGCTACTACGAGCACGACGCGCCGCTCATCGCCGACGCGCAGTACGACCGCCTCTTCCACGCGCTCCGCACGCTCGAAACGCGCTTCCCGGCCCTCATCGCGCCTGACTCGCCCACGCACCGCGTCGGCGGCGACCCGCTCGACCGCTTCGAGAAGGTGCGCCACCCGGAGCCGCTGCTCTCGCTCGGCAACGCCTTCGACGGGGACGAACTGCGGGCGTGGTACGAGCGCATCCAACGCAAGCTCGCCGATGAAGACATCGGCACGAAGGAAGACCCGGCCACACCCGCGCTCGTCGCTGAGCTCAAGATCGACGGCCTCGCGATGGCGCTTACCTACGACGATGGCGTCCTCGCGCTCGCAGCGACGCGTGGCAACGGCACCGTCGGGGAGAACGTCACGGCTGGCGTCCGCACGATCCGCCCGATCCCGCTGCGCCTCATGCCCGCAGCGCCCGAGCCTGACGTGCTATCAGCGGACCTCTTCAGCGCCCCGACTGCTGCGCCCGCTGTCCCGCGCCGCCTCGAGGTGCGCGGCGAGGTCTACATGGGCACGGGCGACTTCGACGCCCTCAACGAACGGCTGGCTACCGAGGGCTCGAAGACCTTTGCCAACCCGCGCAACGCGGCCGCCGGGAGTCTTCGGCAACTCGACCCGAGCGTGACGGCGCAGCGCCCGCTGAGCTTTTTCGCCTACGGCCTCGGCCCGGGGGATTTCGGCGAGGCCGGACCGCCTGCGTCGCAGTACGCGGCGCTCAGCCTGCTCACGGACCTAGGTCTGCCCGTCAGCCCCGAGACGCGTCGGTTCGAGACCATCGAGGAGGTTGTCGCCTTCTGCGAAGCGTGGACCGCCCGCCGCGATGATCCCGCCCCGCCCAACGGACAGGGCTTGGACTACGAGATCGACGGCGTCGTGGTGAAGGTGGACGACCTCGCGCTCCAGGACAAGCTCGGCAGCGTCGCCAAC
>JBCCRG010000058.1:0-12047 GCA_039208155.1 Bacteroidota bacterium
AGACGCCTTCAAGCTCGACGACCGCGCCGGGGACGACTTCGCCAGCGGCACGTCGCGCCGCTCCTTCATGAAGATCATGGGGGCCTCGATGGCGTTCGCGGGCCTGACCGGCTGCCGCCGCCCGGCCGAGGAGATCCTGCCGTACTCGCGCAAGCCTGAGCAGGTCATCCCCGGTGTCCCGAACTATTACGCCACTTCGATGCCGCTCGGCGGACCCGTCCAGGGCATCCTGATCCGCGCCAACGAAGGGCGTCCGACCAAGGTGGAGGGCAACGCCGCCCACCCCTACAATCAGGGCGCGACGGACGTCTTCGCGCAGGCGTCGGTCCTGAATCTCTACGACCCCGACCGCTCCCGCGTGGTGCGCCGGGTGGGTGAGGTGACCTCGTCGTGGCGCGACTTCGTAGGGTTCGCGCGCCAGATGCGCAACGGCGGGGTGCAGGGCGAGGTGGCCGTCCTCGCCGAGCCCAACGACTCGCCGACCATGGCGCGGCTGCGCACCGAGATGGAGGCCGCCTACCCAGGCCTCCGCTGGATCACCTACCGCACGCTCGGCGACGACGCGAGCACGCTCGGCACGCAGCAGGCCTTTGGCCGTCCACTGCGCCCGAATTACGACTACGCCAACGCCGAGATCATCGTCAGCTTCGACAGCGACGAGATGGGCGCGGAGCACCTTGGCACGATCGCCAATCAGCGCGGGATCGCGGCTAGCCGTCGCATCACCAAGGGCCGTCGCAGCACGATGAGCCGGATCTACCTGGTCGAGAGCCAGATGTCGCCGATGGCGGGCATGGCCGACCACCGCGTCCGGATGCGCGCCGCCGACATCCCGCACCTCGCCAGCGCCGTCGCCGCGCGCCTTGGCGTGGGCAGCGCCACTGCGGCTGGCACAGCGCTCATGACCGCCGACGACCACGGCACGCCCATCCTCGAAGCGCTCATCGCAGACGTGCAGGCCGCGCGGGGCCGTGTGGTGTTCGCTGCGGGCGGCACGCTGCCGCCCGCGGTCCATGCACTCGTGGCGGCGCTCAACGAGCAGTATGGCCAGGAGGTCGTGCGCTACTACGATGCGGGCGAGGGTACCGTCACGCCGCAGGACGAGGCGCTCCAGGCGCTCGTCGCGGACATGAACGCGGGCCGCATCGACGCGCTGGTGTGCCTGAACGCCAACCCCGTCTACAGCGCTCCCGCCGCCCTCGGCTTCGAGGCGGCGATGGCGAACGTGCCCGTCACCATCCACGCTGGCCTCCACATTGACGAGACGGCGCAGCGCTCGATGTGGCACCTCCCCCTCGCGCATTACCTGGAGCAGTGGGGCGACGGCCGCGCCTACGACGGCACGCTGTCCGTCATCCAGCCGACCATCGCGCCGCTCTACGAGGACGCCCACTCCGATCTGGAGATTGTCAACCTCCTCGTCACCGGGCGCGACGCGAGCGGCTACGACCTCGTCCGCACGACGTGGCGCAGCCAGCTCACGGGCTCGTTCGAAGACGGCTGGCGGACGGTTCTCCACGACGGCATGCTCGTGGACACCGGCTATCCGGTCGTCCAGCCCGAGGGCGTCGCTGCTCCGGATCTGAGCGACCTGCCGGTCCTCGCACCCGACGCGGTGGAACTCGTGGTGCGTCTCTCGGGCAAGGTCTACGACGGCAGCTACGCCAACAACGCGTGGATGCAGGAAGCGTCCGAGACGGTGACCAAGATCACGTGGGACAACGTGGCGATGATGAGCCACGGGACCGCCGAGGCACTCGGCGTCAACTCGGTCCTGCGCAAGGGCAAGCAGTACGTCAGCGTCGTCCGTCTGAAGGCAGGCGGGACCGAGATGGAGATCCCCGCGTGGGTCCAGCCCGGCCACCCAGACAACTCGATCACCGTCGTGGCGGGCTACGGGCGTCAGCTCGTCTCCGACCGCGTGCCGCCGCCGAAGCCGATCTTCCAGCGCTTCAAGCTGGGCTACTTCGACAACGACATCTACGACGACGGCCCGCTCGCGAATGGCATCGGGTCCAACGTCGCGCCGCTGCGCCCGCTCGGCGGTCGCGTGGCAGTGCTCGAGGAGCCCGTCGCTGTCGTGGACGAGGACTACCTCATCGCGACGACGCAGGACCACGGCGGCCTCAACGTCGAGAACGCGACCACGGCTGTCGAGGACCGCGGCATCATCCGCCAGACGACGCTCGCAGCCTACCAGCAGGGCGACAACGCCGCCTACGACACCGTCCCGCTCATCGAGGGCGTGCCATGGGAGACCTACCCGCCCATCTGGGGCGAGGCGGCCGAAGCGGCGTCCGACCCACGCATCAGCGAGGCGATGTATGCCGAGAACCAGTGGGCGCTCTCGGTAGACCTCAACACGTGCTCGGGCTGCAACGCCTGCGTGATCGCCTGCCAGAGCGAGAACAACATCCAGGTGGTCGGCAAGGACCAGGTCTCGCGCGGCCGCGAGATGAGCTGGATGCGCATGGACCGCTACTACATGGGCGACATGGACAACCCCGAGATGGTGTCCATGCCGATGATGTGCCAGCACTGCGAGTACGCCCCGTGCGAGCAGGTCTGCCCGGTCAACGCGACCGTCCACTCTCCGGACGGCACCAACGCGATGATCTACAACCGCTGCGTCGGGACGCGCTACTGCGCTAACAACTGCCCCTACAAGGTCCGCCGCTACAACTTCTACAACTGGACGCAGTCGCTCCCGCTCGAAGTCCAGATGGCGCAGAACCCGAACGTCACCGTCCGCTTCCGCGGCGTGATGGAGAAGTGCTCGTTCTGCATCCAGCGCATCCGCTACGAGCAGAGCATCGCCCACATCGAAGACCGCCCGATGGAGCCGCTCACGGCCTGCCAGCAGGTCTGCGCCTCCCGCGCGATCACCTTTGGCGACCTCAAGGACCCGGAAAGCCCCATCAACGCCGAGCGCCGCAGCGACCGTAACTACGCCGTCCTGGGCTACCTTAACGTGAAGCCGCGCGTGACCTACCAGGCACGCATCACCAACCCAAACCCGGCACTCGCCGGCCCCGTTGAGATCCGGGGCGGCTATGACGACCACGGCGGCGACGGGCACGACGACGGCTACCACGATGACGGGCACGGTGGCGACGGCTACCACGGCGGCGTCGAAGGAGCCGTTCACGACGACGCCCACTCCTAGACGACGCCCCTTCCTGGCCCCCGTCCCTCCCGAACTTCCCTGACCCCTGACCCGGGAATCGATGAGCACCGCAACCGCAACCGCCGCCCACGAGCCGCAACGCATCGTCCTCGACGAGGAGGCCCTCGTGCAGGGCGGCCTCGACTTCCATGACGTCACCGAGGCGGTGGTCGTCCACGTCGAGAAGGAGATCCCAACGATGTGGTACCTCGCCTTCACCGGCGCGTGCCTCCTCCTCTCGATGATGTGGTTCTCGCTGGCGTTCCAGGTCTGGAACGGCACCGGGACGTGGGGCCTCAACAACCCCGTCGGCTGGGGCTGGGCCATCGTCAACTTCGTGTGGTGGGTCGGCATCGGCCACGCGGGGACGCTCATCTCGGCGGTCCTCTTCCTCTTCCGCCAGAAGTGGCGCACCTCGATTAACCGCGCGGCGGAGGCCATGACCATCTTCGCGGTGGCGTGCGCGCTCATCTTCCCCACGTTCCACGTCGGGCGCGTGTGGCTGGTCTATTACCTGCTGCCCATCCCCAACCAGATGGTGATGTGGCCCAACTTCAAGAGCCCGCTTCTCTGGGACGTGTTCGCGGTGTCGATCTACGGCTCCGTGTCGATCCTCTTCTGGTACGTCGGCCTCATCCCCGACCTGGCCACCGTCCGCGACCGCATCCCGACGGGCGACAAGGCCACGCTGCGCGACAAGATCCGGCAGCGTGTCTACGGCACCCTCTCGCTCGGCTGGACCGGCGCGAACCGCCACTGGCGTCACTACGAGCGCGCCTACCTGCTCCTCGCGGGTCTCGCCACGCCGCTCGTGCTCTCAGTCCACACGGTTGTCTCGTTCGACTTCGCCGTGTCCAATGTGCCCGGCTGGCACACCACCATCTTCCCGCCCTACTTCGTCGCCGGGGCCATCTTCTCCGGCTTCGCGATGGTGGTGACGCTGATGGTGCTGGTGCGCAAGATCTACAAGCTCGAGAACATCATCACGCTCGGGGTGCTGGAGAAATGCAACATCATCATCCTCGTCACGGGTACGGTTGTCGGCTTCGCCTACATCACCGAGTTCTTTGTGGCGTGGTACTCGGGCGTGATCTTCGAGCAGTATGCCTTCATCAACCGCATGTTTGGTCCGTACGCGTGGGCCTACTGGGCGATGATGACGTGTAACCTGATCTCGCCTCAGGTCTTCTGGGTGAAGAGGTTCCGCCGGTCGATCCCGATTATGTTCGCGCTCTCGATCGTGGTGAACATCGGGATGTGGTTCGAGCGCTTCGTGATCACGGTGACCTCGCTGCACCGCGACTTCCTAATCTCGTCGTGGGACTACTACTCGCCGACGATCTGGGACGTGTCGCTCTATGTGGGCACCTTCGGCTGGTTCTCGTTCCTCTTCCTGCTCTTCCTGCGCTACGCCCCGGTGGTGGCCATCGCAGAGGTGAAGGGCGCGATGCCCGAGGCCGATCCCCACTTCTACCACCACGAAGGCGACGGCGGCCACGGGCACACCGGTGACGGCGGCGACGGCCACACCGTCAACCCAACGCAGCCTGCGCCGCTGCCGTCAGAGGAGCCAGCCTCCTCGGACGACGTCGCGGACGACGACCCCTTCTCGCGCTAGACGGTCCCCAAAGACCCCCAACCCATGAGTTCTCCCACAAAGCGTATCGCGGGCCTCTTTTCGGGCCGGGCTGACGCCAACGTTGGTCTGCTGGCGCAATTCCCCAACCCGGGCGCGCTCTACGACGCCGTGAAGACGGTCCGCAAGCGCGGTTACACCCGCATCGAGACCTACAGCCCGTTCCCCATCCACGGCATGGACGCCGCGATGGGGCTGAGCTACTCCAAGCTCGGCTTCCTCGTCTTCTTCGGGGCGATCACTGGCACCTCGCTGGCGTTCCTCATGCAGTGGTGGATGAACGCCTACGATTACCCGATCAACATCTCGAACAAGCCGCTCTTCGCCATCGAGCCGAGCGTACCGGTAGCGTTCGAGCTGACGATCCTCTTCAGCGCTCTCACCGCCGTGGGTGGGATGCTGGCGCTCAACGGCCTGCCGCGTCCCTACAACCCGCTGTTCTTCTCGAAGCGGTTCGCCCGGGTCACCGACGACGGCTTCTTCCTGCAGGTCGAGACGCGCGACGACAACTATGACGAGGCCGCCACCGCCGAGTTGCTCTACGAGGTCGGCGCGATGAGCGTCGAGTTCGTGGGCCACGACGGCACGCGCGACATCACCCGCGGCGGCCAGGCCGCCCCTGTCGAGGTGCCCGAGCCTGTCATTAATACATGACGACAATGCCCTCGCCCTCAGCAGAGCCTGCCCTGCGCAGGCGGGGAGGGCGCTGCGCGAAGCCAGTTTCTACCGTCTCCAGATCTGAGACCCCATGACGATCCGACCGACTACGTTTCTCCTGCTCGCCACGGTGCTGCTCGGCAGCATTGTGCTGAGCGGCTGCCGGGGGTGGCGCTCTGAGAAGACGCCGATCCACCCCAACCTGAACATGGACTTCACGCAGCGCTTCGAGGAGCAGGAGGCCAACCCGTTCTTCGACGACCGGTCCGCGATGCGTCAGCCCGTCGAAGGCACGGTCGCGCGCGGCTACCTACGCACGACCGAGAACGCGGCGTACTACTACGGTCTCAACCAGGACGGTTCCTACGTCGAGACCATCCAACTCGCCGTGAACGAGGACGTGCTGGAGCGTGGTCAGGAGCGCTACAACGTCTACTGCACGCCCTGCCATGGCATGGCGGGCGACGGTGCTGGGATCGTGATGAAGGGCAACGGCGGTCAGGGCTACGGCTACACGCCAGCACCGACCTATCACGACGCCCGCCTGCGCGGCATCGAGGATGGCTACATGTACAACGTCATCACCAACGGCGTCCGCTCGATGGCGGGCTACGCGCACCAGATCAGCCCCGCCGACCGCTGGGCCATCGTCGCCTACATCCGCGCGCTGCAGCTCTCGCAGTACGCCACGCCCGAGACGGTCCCCGAGCCCATCCAGGAGCGTCTGGCGACCTACAACCCCAACGTCACCCTGTCGAACTGAGTGCGCACGCACCCGGAGCCGCCCTGGGCCTCCTGACCCCTATTGTCCATGTCGAATTTCCTCGTTCGCGCGCTGCTCGACCCGGTCGACGATGACCGCGACCGCGTCGCGCGCAAGTTCCAGTTCCCGCGCGACAACCGCTCCTACCTGGTGCCGCTCGGCATCGGAGCCGTGATGCTGCTCGTCGCGCTCGTTTTCGGGCTGGCGGGCGACGGGCTGCAGCAGCAGCGGTTCATGTACAGCTACCTCATTGGCTGGACGTGGTGCCTCTCGATCACCATCGGGGGCCTCTTCTTCGTGATGATCAACCATGTCGTGAAGGCGCGGTGGATGATCGTGCTGCGCCGCATCGCGGAGTCGATCGCGATGAGCTTCCCGATGCTCTTCGTGGCGGGCCTCCCGATCATCCTCAGTCCGTTTATCTCCTACGACCTCTACCACTGGGCCGACCCGACGCTCTACGACCCAGCCGACTCGCACTTCGACACGATCATCGCAGGCAAGGCGGGCTACTTCTACGGTCCGATGGACCCGGCCTCGCACGCGCCCGTCTTCTTCGCGCTACGCTACGTTGTCTACTTCGGCGTTTTTATTCTCCTGAGCCGCAAGCTCTACAGCCTCTCGATCCAGAACGACACGCAGCCGAGCGCGGAGAACACGAAGAAGCTCGTCTTCCACAGCGCCTGGGGCATCCCCATCGCGGCGGTGTTCACGGCGTTTGCGGGCTTCGACTACCTGATGACGCTCGACCCGCACTGGTTCTCGACCATCTTCGGGGTCTACTTCTTCGCAGGTGGTTGGCTCTCCTTCCTCGCGCTCCTGGCCTTCCTCGCGATGGCGTACAACAAGAGCGGCATCCTCTCGCACGAGATCACGAAGGAGCACGTCCAGGACGTCGGCAAGCTTATGTTCGGCTTCACGGTCTTCTGGACGTACATCGGTTTCAGCCAGTACTTCCTCATCTGGTACGCCAACATCCCTGAGGAGGTGGTGTGGTATCAGAAGCGGATGATGAACGGCTGGGAGTACTTCAGCATCGCGCTCATCGCGGCTCACTTCATCATTCCGTTCTTCGTGCTGCTGCCCCGCTTCACGAAGCGCTTCTGGCCGATCCTCGCCACCATGTGTGTCTGGATCCTAGTGATGCACTGGTTCGATCACATGTGGCTCGCGCTGCCGACGCAGTACCTCTCCGGCGGCGACGCCTACGCGGCCGTCGAGGCGGGCAGCGAGTTGATCGCGGGCCTCGGTGCCGTGGCCGCTGAAGGGGGCGGTGACGGGCACGGCGGGGGCATTGGCAGCCACAACCCGGCGGCCTCGCTCGTGCTGACCGACGTGGCAGCCTGGCTCGGCCTAGCGGGCCTCTGGCTCGGCGCCATCCTCTGGCGCAACAGCCGCCACGCCGTTACCCCCTACAACGACCCCTATTTCCACGACTCGCTGAAGTTCGAGAACGTTTAGGGGGTGGCGTCTGACGCGCTACGCGTGCTGTCCTCTCCTTTCATTTAGGTTTCAATCCAGATTGAAAACAAGCGGATTGACGCCTCGTTGATGCCCTACCTTCAACACGTACCCTGTCATGAGCGAATCGCCCGACCTCCCGCCCATGCCCCACAAAGACGAACCACTCGGCCCTGTGGCCGAACTCGCTGCCGGTGCTGTCGCTGAGGTACGCGCCGAGGTGGCGGGAGATGAGGAGGCTATGCTGGCCGCCTGGGAGCAGGGCGTCGAGCCCGAGGCCATCGAGGCTACCCAGATCGGGGCCATTGTGACGGCGACGCTGCTCGCGGTGGTCGTGCTCATAGTGACCGGAGTTTGGCTCACGACGGGCTCTGTCCAGGTCGCCCAGGGCGTCTCAGAAGACGTGAGCGAGTACGCCGAACTCCGCGACCTCCGCGCTGCGGCCATCGACAAGATTGGCGATGAGGCATGGGGTGTCGTGTCCGAAGAGGACGACATCTACCGTATCCCTGTCGCTGAGGCCATGGCCGTCGTCGCGCAGCGCTACGAAGAGCAGCAGGCAGGCAACAGCGTCTACGTGGAACCGCCCCCGTTCTGGAGCACGCAGGATCTCATCAAGCGCGATGCCGTGGTCGCACAGCAGCCCGGCACTGTGGTTGCAACAGCGCCCACAACACCCGCTTCTGTTCCTGACATCAACGAGGGGGTCACGCCGCTCGGTCCCGACGAACTCACCGCCGACACCCCATAGGTAGCGCACCGTATGCGTCATGTGTCCCGCCTCATCGCCCTGATGGTGACTGCGACCACACTGTGGATCGCGGGAGGGACTCCTGTTGGACTCGGCTATCTCTCGGCAGACACCGCGCAGGCGCAGGCGCGCTTCCCGCAGGTGACGCAAGGCGCAGCAGCAGCCCCGCTCGGGCAGAACCGGCCTGCTTCGGCTGAGACGATGCCGGACGTCTTCGAAGAGGTCGGCATCACAGAGCGTCTTGGCGAATCGGTCCCGCTCGACATCCCGATGACGACGCACACCGGCGAGACGGTCGCGCTGCGCGACTATCTCGGGACGGGTAAGCCGGTCGTGCTCGCGTTTGTGTACCACACGTGCCCGATGCTGTGCAGCCTCATCCTTGATGGGCTCTCCGCGAGCATCGAAGGCACCGACCTCCAACCCGGCACCGACTACGAGGTGCTCGCGCTCTCGTTCGACACGCGTGACACACCCGCGGACGCGGCCGCTGCGCGGGAGAAGTACCTCGCGCAGACCGACCAGGCTGGGCTCGCCGAGGGGTGGCACTTCCTCACCGCCAGCGAAGAGGCCATCGGACGCATCACCCGCGCGACCGGCTTCGGCTTCAAGTGGGACCAGCGCCAGCAGGAGTACGCCCACAACGCCGCGCTCATCTTCCTCAGCCCGGACGGCACGATCACCCGGTATCTCTACGGCATCGAGTTTCCGCCAGACACCTACCGCAAGGCGATCCTGGAGGCGGGTGAAGGTACCGTGGGAAGCACGCTCGACCGGATCCTGCTATTCTGCTTCGTGTACGATCCCGCCGCCAACTCGTATGTGATTCATGCGCTCAACGTGATGAAAATTGGCGGTTTGCTGACCCTCGTGTTGGTTGGCACGCTGTTGGTGTTCTACTGGCGCCGCGAGCGCCGAGGCACCACCGACGAACGCTGGGCGGACGCCCTGAGCCGCGGCATCCCCGACGGCGGCACGCCCCAACCGACTTCCTGACCCCACCCTCACGCTCGCTGCTTTATGTCGCAGATTTACGAGGCCATCCGGAGCTTCTGGCTCCCTGAACAGGCATCGACGACGGCCCACGTCATCGACGCGCCGTTCATGTTCATCCTGATTACGAGCACCATCATGCTCATCGGGGTGACGGCCTACCTGTTCTACCTCCCTTGGAAGTACCGTCGCCGCAGCGCGAGCGACGTGCCCTACCCGGTGAAGGAGAACCACCTCCTCGAGTTGTCCTGGATCGTGATCCCGACGATCCTCGTCTTCATCGTGTTCTTCTGGGGCTTCAAGGCCCACGTGGACACCGTGGTGGCACCGACCGACGCCTATGAGGTGAACGTCCAGGGCAAGAAGTGGCTCTGGCAGTTCAACTACGATCACGGCAAGACGACGACGAACGAGTTGTACGTCCCGGCCAACCGTCCGGTGAAGCTCATCATGAACTCGGTGGACGTGCTGCACAGCTTCTACGTCCCGGAATTCCGCATCAAGCACGACGTGTTGCCCAACCGCTACTCGACCGTCTGGTTCGAGGCCGTCCGTGCCGACACGTTCCAGATTCTCTGCACGGAGTACTGCGGCACGGGCCACTCGGTCATGGGTGCGAAGGTGATCGCGCTCGGCAATCAGGATTGGAATGACTGGGTATCAGGCAAATTCGATGTGGTTGACCTCAGCACTCCGCCTGTACAGTTGGGTGAAGCGCTTTACACCCAGAATGTTTGCAACACCTGTCACTCCATCGATGGCTCATCGAAGGTAGGCCCTAGCTTCCTGGGCCCCTGGGGCACGACGCGCAACTTTGTAGATGGCGGCAGCGCGCTGGTAGACGAAGATTACATTCGCGAGTCGATTCTTTACCCTGCCGCGCACATCGCCGAGGGCTATCAGCCCGTCATGCCAAGCTACCAGGGGCAGCTCACCGACCTTGAGGTGTATGCACTGACACAATACATCAAGAGTCTCAATGGCGAAGACGTTCCGGCGACGTTGGCTGAAGCTGGCTTCAGCGCCGAGGGCGACGGCGGCGACGCTGATGCCGCCGACGATGCCGGGGCCGACGCGCCCGCTGCGGAGTGACGCCCGCCCCGAACGACTGAACACCCCGACTGTAAGGACCCCGACCACCTAGCCCAGCACCACGATGGCCACGGCAGTCAAGACCCCGCCGTCTCTACGGCCCCAGACGCACCAGCCCGCGGAGCACGCGGACGGGAAGTATCCCCCCGGCCACGAGCCGCGCTTCCACTACCTCATTGAGGACTCGAAGGACGACCACCACAACTACGGCAAGCCGAAGTCGTTCTTCAAGCATGTGAAGGAGTGGGCCACCTCGGTGGACCACAAGCGCATCGGGATCATGTATCTCGTCGCGATCAGCTTCTTCTTCGCGGTCGGCGGCATCCTGGCGCTGCTCGTCCGCACGGAGTTGGCGCTGCTCGGCGACACGATCATGGACGCCGACCAGTACAACCGTGTCTTCACGATGCACGGCGTCGTGATGGTGTTCTTGTTCATCGTGCCGTCCATCCCGGGGTCGCTTGGCAACATCATCATGCCAATCCAGTTGGGCGCGAAGGACGTGGCCTTCCCCAAGCTCAACCTGCTGAGCTTCTACCTCTACGTCGCGGGCGCTTTCCTGGCAATCCTGTCGCTCCGTACGGGCGGCGTGGACACGGGCTGGACGTTCTACACGCCGTACTCCGCTGAGACCGGCACGGCTGTGATCGCGATGGGCACGGGCGTCTTCGTCGCAGGCTTCGCCTCGATTCTGACGGGCATCAACTTCATCGTGACGATCCACAAGATGCGCGCGCCGGGGATGACCTGGAACCGGATGCCGCTCTTCTGCTGGGGCCTCTACGCCACGTCGATTGTGCAGGTGCTCGCTACGCCGGTGATCGGCATCACGATGCTGCTCCTGGTGCTGGAGCGTACGCTCGGCATCGGCATCTTCGACCCGGCCCTCGGCGGCGACCCGGTGCTCTTCCAGCACTTCTTCTGGTTCTACAGCCACCCGGCGGTCTACATCATGATCCTCCCAGCGTTCGGCGTGATCTCGGAGCTCGTGACCACGTTCAGCCGCCAGAAGGTCTACGGCTACACCGCTATCGCGCTCTCGTCGGTCGCCATCGCGCTGCTCGGCTTCCTCGTGTGGGGCCACCACATGTTCACGTCGGGCCAGTCAATCGTGTCGTCCATCGTCTTCTCGATGATCACGTTCCTGATCGGCATCCCGTCGGGCATCAAGATCTTCAACTGGATCGCGACGATGTACCGCGGCTCGGTGTGGCTCGTCACGCCGATGCTCTACGCGATCAGCTTCCTGTTCCTCTTCACGATTGGCGGCCTGACGGGCATCATGGTCGGCGCGCTCGCGGTGGACATCCACCTGCACGACACCTACTTCGTGGTGGCGCACTTCCACTACGTGATGATGGGTGGCACCGTGATCGCGATGCTGGGCGGCCTGCACTACTGGTGGCCGAAGTTCACGGGCAAGCTCTACAACGAGGCGCTCGGCGTCGCGTCGGCTGTGCTCGTGTTCGTCGGCTTCAACATGACGTTCTTCATCCAGTTCGTGATGGGCAGCCAGGGCATGCCGCGC
>JBCCRG010000059.1:0-11995 GCA_039208155.1 Bacteroidota bacterium
CTGCTGCTTCGTTCCCGCAACGAAGTCCGAACACGACACCACCGACACATACTTGTTGTAGCGCGCGATATCGTCGTACGCCCGCAGCAGCGAACTGGCCGGTACGGCAGGAATCGGCTGGCCTGGGGTGTAAGCCGGACCGGCGGGAATCGACACCCCATTGGGGATGACGCTCTGGTGGATTGCCAGCACATCGGGCGTGAGGAGTAGCTCTGACTCAGCCCCAGGTACGTTGTGGCTGACCAGACGCAGGTCCCACTGCGACATCCAGCGGTACAGGTCCACGCCATGCGTCCTCTTCCGATGCGCGTTCGCGACGGCACGAACCACACGAATCAGACGGGGGTCGCTCGGGAAGCCGTTGGGAGGTGGATTCGAATTCGTTATATCGCTGCGGAAGCGGCTCCGAGCTCGCTCAACAGCGACCCCGTTGCGTGACCCAATTCCGTCTCGGCAACCTGACGGCGGCCGTGCACTTAGCAGGGTGAGTACGTCACCGAAGTAGTACCACTCCAGTTTCCAGGTAGGCATAGGTTCTGGTGCGTTGGTGGGTGATCGAGACCAGCGCTTGCCAGCAAGCGCCGGACGCACGACCACAACGTAACCACGAGCAACCCACTTCTCCTCGCGTGGATACATGATTTGGCAAGGGACAAACCTCTTCCACTCGCGTGCCTGCAGGACGCCAGACGATCACGACAAAGGAGGATGCTGCCTCGGTAGCGCGATCCTGCCTATCGCACCTTCACTTTGCTCAGCCGACTTCCACGACCTCCCGGTCGTACGCCATCGCGTTGTGCGTCACGTCCAGCGGCAGGTCGCGGGCGTAGCCGGAGGCGATGGCGGCCATGAGGTCGTGCAGGCTCTCGGCGAAACGCTGCTGCGGCGCGAAGCCGAGCCACTTGTGCGCCTTCTCCCCCGAGACGCGGCCTACGGCCACGCCCGTACCTGGCTCAGCATCGGTGTAGAGCACGCGGATCTCGGGGACTTGGTCGCGCAAGAGTTGCTCCAGCGCGAGCACCGTCACGTTGGCCCCGACGACGTTGAACACCTGGTGCGCGACGTGGTTGGCCGGGGCACCGAGGACGTGCAAGAACGACCGCGCCGCGTCCTCGACGTGCACTGCCGGGATCGCGTGCGACTCCGCGCGGAGAATCACTCGGACATCCCGCGTGGCCTGCATCGCCACGTCGTTGAGAATCGTGTCGAGGCGGGGGCGCGGGGAGGGGCCGAATACGTCGCCGAGGCGGAGCACAGTCGGTGCGAAGTGCGGGGCGCTCTGATCGAGCACGAGCGTCTCGGCAGCGCGCTTGAGCTTGGCGTAGAGCGAGGCTGCGTGCAGCGGGGCGTCCTCGTCGATACGCGATGTGGCGGTGCGCGGGGGCTTGTAGAGCGCCGTCGTGGAGGCGTAGACGAAGCGGCGCACGCGCAGGTACGAGGCGGCCTGGGCCAGCGCTGCCGTGGCGAGCACGTTCGTCTGGAGCGCCTCTTCGGGCTGGGTCCGCACGAGGTCGATGCCGTCGAGGTCGGCGAGGTGGAGCACCGCCGTAGCCCCACGTAGGTGCGGCTCGACGGCGTCAATGTGGCGCACGTCGCCCTCGACCAGGTCGAGCATGCTAGGGCCGACCGTCTCGCGCAGGATCTGGAGGTAGTCGTCGCCGTGCATCATCCGGTCGAACACGGTGACGCGGAACCCCTCATCGAGCAACTGGCGCACGAGGATGCTGCCGATGTAGCCGGCACCGCCCGTCACGACGATGCGAGGGACTTCTTCGTCCGCCGAGCGGCTTGCCGTGATAGCCGAGGCGGTCGGCGTCGGAGGCGGCGTCACCATCCGCTCGGCAGGCGTACGCGGCTGCGCGCTCGGCCCCCGGTCAGCCGCCGGTGCCGGGCGCGGCGGCACGACGAGTTCGGGATCCGGGATGCGCGGGGATGCTGAGGCAGGTTGGGCGGGCGACTCCGTGCGCGTGCTGTCAAACAGCGGCACGGCCGGCAGCGCATCGGGGTCGAGCGCCTCGCGCGCATCGATGTCGGCACGCGGGCGCACAAACGGGACGCCCTGGCCTGTCGTCGGGTCTTGCGCCAGAGCACCAGCCTCCCGAGCCACTTCGGTCGGGAGCGATGCGGGTCTCGCAGACGCTGTCTCGGCAGGCGCTGTCTCAGTGGGCGCGAGCATACGGTCGACCGGCGTCCGCAGATCGAGCCCCCCTCTTACGGCGCGGCGGATGTCATCCTGACTTACCATCCCCAGCGATGCGCCCTGCCGAACCACGACGGCCTGCTGGACCCCTGCGGAGTCCATCGCGTTGAGCACAACCAGCAGGGGGCTGCCGGTGAGGACCGGGACGGGCTCGGACCCAGGGCGGGCCGAGGCATCGTAGGTGGGCATGGTGGAGAGAGCGGGCGGGCGAGAGAGCGCAGCGAGGGGGAGCACCTCGCTAGAACCCTAAGGCGGAGCAAGGATGACACGCGGACGCTGATCTCCCGTTTACCGGTCTCCTTTTGTGACGCTCCCGGGACGATTCGCCACGTCATCGCGACCCCGGAAGCATTCACGCTCCGCTGGCGGAACGCCTACGTCCGCCTGTCTGCGCCTGAAGACCGTCAGCAGCGCGGGATCCCCTCAGACGAGCGATTCCGGTGGGTATTCAGCCGGATCGAACTCGGGCGGCGGGTACTGCGGGCCCATGCGTTCGAGCGTCTCGCGCACGAGTTGGGCGATAGCCAGGTTGCGGAACCAGCGCTCTTCGGCGGGGATGACGTACCACGGCGCGTGCTCGGTCGAGCAGCGGCGCAGGGCGTCTTCGAAGGCGGCCATGTAGTCGTCCCAGCGGGCGCGCGTCTTCAGGTCGCTGGGGTTGAACTTCCAGTGCTTCGACGGCTTCCGAAGGCGGCGGCGGAAGCGTTCCAGCTGGTAGTCCTTCGAGATGTGGAGCATGATCTTCACGATCGTCGTCCCCTCGTCGGTGAGGAGTTGCTCGAACGCGTTGATGTGGCCGTAGCGCTTCTCGATGAGGTCGGTGGGGGCCAGTTCCTTCACACGCTCAACGAGCACCGACTCATAGTGCGAGCGGTTGAACACGCCGATGTAGCCGTCGCCGGGCACGCGGCGGTGGATGCGCCAGAGGTAGTCGTGCGCCGCCTCTTTCTTGCTGGGGACCTTGAAGCTCCAGACGCGAACGCCCTGCGGGTTGAGCCGCCCGAAGACCTTCTCGATGGTGGAGTCCTTGCCCCCCGCATCCATCGCCTGCAGGACGACCAGGAGCGACCGGCTGCTCTCGGCGTAGAGTTGCTCCTGGAGGTCCTGCAGCGCCTCGACGTGGTCGTCGAACTGGTCGTCCACCTCCTTGTTGTCCTTGAGGCCCTGCGTCACGGCGGTGGGCCGGTCGGCGAGCGAGACAGACTCGCCGGGCCGGATACGGAAGCGTTCGAGATCGACGGTGATGGCCATGCGAGGGGGATGGTCGAGGTGGAGTGTGGGCCGCTAGCGCAGCATTGGGAGTGACGCCTATTTACCGAACAGCTTGCCGAGCGCTGCGCCTGCGGCTTTCTGCATGAGTTCGTCCTTCAGGTCGCCATCGCCGTCGCTGTCGAGTGCGCTCGCGAGGGTGCCGAGCAGACCGTCGGGCGTCGCCTCGCGGGCGCGGGCCGAGCCTTGGCCGAGGATTCCCGAGAGGCCCGCCGCGTCGAGCCCCTGCTCACGCTTGGTCTTGCCGAGGACGCCCATCAGGATCGGAGCGACCATGCCGAGCAGGTTGCCCGACTGCTGTTTGCTGAGGCCGGACGCGCCCGCAATGGCATTGGAGACGCCATCGAGCTTGTCGCCGAAGATGTGCCCGAGGATGGCCTGTCCTGCCATCGCCTTCGCCATGCCAGCCAGGCCACCGCCGCCCTGCTGCCCGCCGCCCGCAAGCTGACCGAGCATACCGCCGAGGCCGCCGCCCTGTGCCCCCCCACCGCCGCCGAGCAGACCACCGACGAGGCTGCCGAGGTCCATCCCCCCCCCCTGCTGAGCACCGCCGCCACCCGCAAGACCGCCAAGCAGGCCGCCCAGGTTGTCGAGGAGCGAGCCATCGTGGTCACGCTCCAGCGCGCCTGCGAGGGCCTGCGCTCCCTGCTCCGAGTTGGTGTTCTGATTGAGCTGGCCCAGCATTAGCGGCACCGCCGCCATAATGCCCTGCTGCGTCTGCTGCGGGGAGGCACCGATGGCACCGGCTAGCTGGCTGGTCGTGTCGCCGCCGAGGGCGTTCGTGAGGGTGCTGAGGAGGTCTGTCATGACGAAAGAGGATGGTGTGAGTAGGTCTGGTGAAGGATACGGTACAAGCCGCTGCTGTGCTCGCGTACCGACGCCACTAGGCTACCCCTATCGCCCGGATGCCGCACCCCGCCATGAGCGTGTGTTCACGAACACACGCTGATCGGTCCCTGCGTCGGCATCATTCTGGCTGCGTCGCCGTCGCCCGGCGTCCTTCTGCGCGTGCCAGGTACCTCGTACAGCCTCCTCCACGTTTTTACGCTGTCATGGGACAACAGCAGTTGCTCCTCCTTGTCCTGGCCATCGCCATCGTCGGTCTCGCCGTCGTGAACGTGCTCCAGGAGTTTCCGCACCTCCGCAACAAGAGCGAATACGACAAGCTCACCATGGAGGCCTTCGAACTGGTCGCCGACGCGCAGGCCTGGAAGCAGAAGCCGCAGGCGCTCGGCGGTGGTGCCGGGGCTTCCTATCTGACTGGCCTCACGCTGAACCAGATGGGCTACCCGCAGACCGGGAGCAACGCCAAGGCGAGTTGGGCGACCACCGACGACATGTGGCGGTGGCTCGCGCGCCCAGACACGCGCCGGCCCTATGCCCAGGTGCGCTCGCGCGCCAACACAGACCTGATGGTGCAGGTATTCATGTACGGCCCCGGAGTCTCGTGCATCAAGTCGCGGCTGCTGCGCCACAATGGGACGCGCTGGATCGGCGACGGCACGAACGTGGCGACGAACGCCGTCCCCGACGGCTGTGACGGCTGGTAGACAGCTTACGCCCGGACGTCCGCCCCAATCACGTCCACCTCGACGAGGCCACGCACGGCGTTGCCGAGGAAGACGCGCTCTGCGTCGTGCAGGTCGCGTGGTGTCAGCACCGTCTCGATGGCACCTGGTACGGTTGTGAGGAGGTGCTGCCGGTGTACCCCGGCGAGCCCGCCCGACGCGAGTGGCGGCGTGAGGAGCCGCCCGTCCCGCTCGATCCACACGGAGGTCCGCGCGCCCTCGGTCACCTCCCCACGTTCGTTCACCAGAATGGGCTCGTCCACCCCCGCCTCCTGTGCCCAGGCGAGCGCCGTGTCGTAGTGCGGACGGTGCGTGGTCTTCCACCAGCAGAAGGGATCGCCGCTATCCATCGCAGCCGGATGCACCGCCGCCGTGCGCAGCACGAGGCTGTGCCCGTGAAGAGGCGTGACGGCGATGTTGGGGGTTCCGTCCCGCGCCACGGTCAGGCGCACGCGCATGGGCTCGGTGCCGTGCTCTGCTAGCGCTGCAGTGAGGCTGACGTCAAGCGCAGCGTCGAGGACAGGAAGCTCGAGCGGAACGCCGAAATAGCGCGCGGCCTCCGCGAGCCGCATGCGGTGCAGGGTCCAATGCCCGATCCGGCCGTGCCCGGCGCGCATTGTTTCGAGCAGCGCGAACGGGCCCGCTTCCGCAATGCGCTGCTCCTGCGGCGCTCCGCGCGGACGCTCGGGCCATGCCCAGGCACGCGTCAGGAACCGTGCTTTGAGTTGGCACTCGTCGTACTCCGCCTCGGGGTTCGAGTCCCACACGATGCCGCTGCCGCTTCCCATCCGTCCGGTCCGGGCGGCGGCCCCCTCCGGCTCCAGCACGACCGTCCGGATCGGCACGTTGAACACGGCGCGGTCGTCGGGCGCGACGTAGCCGATGGCTCCGCAGTAGACACCGCGCGGCTGCGCTTCGAGCGCCTCGATGAGCTGCATCGCGCGCAGCTTGGGGGCCCCCGTCACCGAGCCACAGGGAAAGAGCGCGCGGAAGAGATCGGCGTAGGTGGCACCCTCCCGGATCGTCGCCGTCACGGTGGAGGTCATCTGCGTGAGCGTCTCGTACGGCTCCGTCGTGAAGAGGTGCGGCACCATCACGCTGCCCGGCTCCGCGACAACGGCGAGGTCGTTGCGGAGGAGGTCCACGATCATCAGGTTCTCCGCGCGACTCTTCGGGTCAGCGGCGAGGTGCAGGGCGAGCGCGGCATCTTCCCCAGCGTCCTGCCCACGTCGGATCGTACCCTTCATCGGACGGGCTGTCAGGCGGCGGCCATCGCGGCGGAAGAAGAGTTCGGGCGAGAGGCTCAGGATGTCGTGCGCGCCGGTGCGCAGCAGCGCGGCGTAGCTGACCTGCTGCTGCTGCCGGAGCGCGCGGTAGAGCCCGACCGCGTCGCCCGCGAAGCGGAAGTCGAACGGCGCGGTGAAGTTGATCTGGTAGACATTGCCCTCGTGAATGTGGTGGCGAATGCGCTCGATCTGGCGGACGTAGTCGTCGCGCGTCACGCCGAAGCGCGGTGTGGAGAGCGCGTAGCCATCGGCCTCCGCCAGCAGCGCGTCCACCGCCTCGGCGTCGAGCACGGCAGGCGCGTCGAACACGCCAAACCACGCCAGCGGCTCCGGTGCGTGCTCGGGCGCAAGCCGACCAGACCAGAACGCCGCCCCGGCCTCGTAGGCCAGCATGCCTGCGACGTGGTGGCCCGCCGCGACCGCAGCGTCAATGCCTGCGAGCACCGTGGGTAGGTCGCCTAGGTGCTCCGCGATGAGGAGACGATGCGGCGCTTGGAAGAGCAGGCTTCGCCCAGCGCGTCCTTCGTCTTCCGGCGCCTCACGGGGCGCGTCGAGCAGGACAAACGGAGGCGTGGGGAGCACGGGAGCGACGAGAAGAGCAGCAACAGAAACGGCGCAGCGGGCTACGCCTGCTGCGCCGGTCGGGTTCGCTCCCGTCGGGAAGGTCGTGGCTAGACCTCGGTGCCGTCGCTGAGGTTGTTGAGCGCCGAGCCGAGCACGGGGCGGAAGTTCTGCCGCCGCAGCCGATCCACGATGTCGCCGCGCCCGGCGCAGTAGCCGAGGAAGACGTGCGGACGCTGCATCTGGCGCAGGCCCTCGTGGACGACCCACATGTGCCACGAGCGGCACTGGAGATCGAACGGCCCGAAGAGGCGGCCGTAGAGCCGGTTCGCCGCGCGCTCCAGGTCGGCCTCGCTGTCGAGTTCGCCGAGTTCTAGGAGGCGCTGGAGCGCACCGTAGATGTAGCCTGCGAGGAAGTCGTGCTGGCCGTCGGTGAGGGCGAGGTCGGACTGCGGGCCGTCGTAGCCAAAGTCGGCGAGCGGGGTACGGATGCAGAGCTCGACGTGGGCGACGGCCTCACGGAGGAGCGCTTCGACGTAGGCGTCGGATTTGCCGCGCAGGTTGGGCATGGGAAAACGCAGGTGGGAGCGGTGAAGAGCGTGGCGGATGAAAGGATTGGGGAGTCTCTGGCAAAGGCCATTCATCCCTGGCCCTTCTCGCATTAACCGTATGTAATTGTAACAAAGGCATGTCATCGTTGACGACCAAAGCGGCTTTTTTGTGCGGCTCCGTGCATTCCGCGACGCGCTGAGACCGCCGGTCTCCCAGCGCATTGGCGATGGGCTTCGCGGCCCATCCGATCTCGGACCACGTACCTCTCGTCCCGAAGCTAGACCGCTAGTCCTGTCCGAGGGCTGCTCCACGCCGGGATACCGTTCAGTCGAAACAACCGGAACGTCCAGATTCCATTTGCTGCGCGCATTCCGGTCAGGCTCCTCCTTTGGGACGTTTTGCGCTTGGTTTCGTCACGCGATCGTTCCCTACTCTCGAGCCCCTTCCCGGTCATGCGACTGCTCTCGTCGTTCGCCGCATCCTTTGCCCTCGCGTTCCTCCTCATCCCGGCCCAGTCGCACGCGCAAGCGCTCAACTGGGAGGACGAGTTCGGAACCCACATTTATGCTACGCCCACGCGCGTGCTGATCAGCGCCCCCGGCGACGACGAGCGTTACGTCGCGAACGGCCAGGGGGGCTACAACCAGGGGGCTGCCTACGTCTTCGAAGCTGACGGAACGGGTGGATTCCAGCAGGCCGCGAAGCTGATCTACGAACGCGACTCGCTAGATTCGCGCGGCTTCGGGAACGGCATCATCCAGGACGACCTCGCGCTGATTCTGGGCGCAGACCAGGTCAACCGGTTCGTCCGACAGCCCGACGGGGCCTGGGTGCAGATCGAGCCGCTGCCGCTGCTGTCGAGTTCGCGGCCCCTCTCCATCACGACCAACGGGGCACAGGTGTTCGTCGTCACCCGCTCCAGCACAACGTCGAAGGCGACGGTCGAGGTCTGGGGGCGTGACGGGTTCGACAGCCGCATCTCCTTGCGGCAGAACATCACCGACGCCAACCCGGCCTTCGGCAGCCACATTGCCGTCGACAAGGGTACGCTGGCCGTCGGACTCGACCAGGACGGCGTGCAGATCTACCAGCGTGACCGCAACGGAGCCTGGGTGCTCCAGGGGAGCGCGCTCGGGCCCACGGAGCCGGGCTCCAACCCGAGGGTCACCGCTCTCGCCGTCAGTGGACGGCGCGTCTTCGTCGGGCGCGGGTTCGACGAGGTCTCTACGCCGCGCTTCGGGGCCGTCTACGAACTCGCACGCGTCCCCGGGCAAAACGGCTGGGCCGTCGCCGACACCCTCCTGCCCCGTACCCCTGAGGCACGCAACTTCGGCCTGCGCCTCGCCGCCGACGGCGAGCGGCTCGCCGTGGGGCAGGACAACGCTAGCACGGGCGACGACCGCGTCATCCTCTACCAGCCAGGCCCCGACGGAACGATGCGGCGCTTCGCCTCCGTGCCCCTCGTCCCCTTCACGACCTCCTTCTTCCAAGGGATCAACACGTTCGATCTCGTGGGCGGCACGGTGCTCACGGGGAGCCGCCTCGACGGCACGCGCGGGCAGAACGCCGGCGCGGTCTTCCGCTTCGACGAGAAGGTGGACTGGGCCCAGACCGACGCCGTCTATGCCGACGACACCGGACGCCTCCCCGACCTCGTCGCGCCCTGGCAGTCTGCCGACGTGGGCTACCCCGGCATTGCAGGCTTTGCCACGCTCGACGAAGCGGCGGACGTCTACAGCGTGGCCGGCGGTGGCGACATCTGGGGCGACCTCGACGCCTTCCACTACGCCTACCAACCCGCGCGTGGAGACGTCCGCATCACCGCACAGGTCCTGGGCCAGTCGGACGGTAACCCGGCGGCCAAGGCCGGGCTCATGGTGCGCGCTAGCCTCGACGCCGACGCAGCGCACGGCTTCGTGACGGCCTCTCCGCGCCGCACGCTCTTCCTCCAGCATCGTCCCACGCGCGGCGACACGACGACCTCGTCGTTTGCCGTGACGAGCCGCGGCGGCGAGTGGCTCCGGCTGGAGCGCCGGGGCACGCAGCTCACGGCGTTCGCCTCCTCGGATGGCGGCGTCACCTGGCAGCTGTTCAGCACCGCCGAGGTCGCGCTGCCCGATGAGATTGTCGTCGGCCTGGCAGCCACGGCAACGGACTTCGCCACCGACCCGCAGCTCAACCTCGTGCGCTTCGGCAACGTCCGCATCGAGGCGCTGGAGGCGGAGCCCATTCCCGCCCCGTGGGTCAGCGCCGACATCGGACACGTCGATGTCGCCGGCGCGACGGTCTTCAGCGAGGGCGCCTTCACCGTCGCGGGCAGCGGCGACGTGTGGGGCAACGACGACGCATTCCACTACCTCTACCAGCCCGCTACCGGCGACCTCTCGATCCGCGCGCGGCGCGGCGCCTTCTTCACGACCAACACCTGGTCTAAAACCGGCTTTATGGTCCGCGCCTCAGCGGACTCGGACGCGGCTCACCTCTTCTCGCTCGTTCGCCCGAACGGCTACGTCCAGCGGCGCGATTCGACTGGCGGCGCGATGACCTCGGCCCCCTTCGACGACCCCCTCTCGTTCTCGGCTCCCTACCACCGCCTCGACCGCGTCGGCGATGTGTTTACCGTCTACCGCTCGGAGGACGGCGAGGCGTGGACCCTAGCGGCTACCGACACGCTCGCGCTGCCAAAGGACGTGCTCGTGGGCATCGCCACGACGGCCACCAACCTCGACGACGAGAACGCCCTCGCGGCAGCGACCTACACCGAGGTCGTGCTCGCCAAACCCGACGATCCTGACGCGCCGGACGAGGCCTCGGCGACGACCCCGCTCAACCTCGCGATCCGCAGTGCCTACCCGAACCCGTTCCGCGAAGCCACGACCCTCCAGGTGGCACTCCCGGATGCCGGCCGCTATGAGATCGAGGTGTTCAACGCGCTGGGCCGCCTCGTCACGCAGGCCACGCTGCGCGAGGACGCCGCGACCGTCGCCGAGGTACCGCTCGACCTGCGTGGTCTCGCGAGCGGCCTCTACCTCGTTCGCGTCCACAGTCCCGACCTCGGCATCGTCGCGACCCGGCGCCTCTCGAAACTGCACTGACGAGGCATGCCCCATGCAAGGGACCCCCGTCAGCGTCCCTCCTCCATCACGCTCCGCGCGAGACGGTACGCCATAAAGCCCGTCACGCCGTAGACGATCGCGTAGAGCGTGTTGTCGAAGTTGTCCAGCACGGCCTGGTAGACCAGCGCGAGTACCCCAGCAGCCAGGCCGCCCGATAGGGCGAAGATGAGGACGTAGGCGATCCAGAGGCCGATAGCACGGCCAGGGGTGAGCTTGGACATGAGGGGCAAGACGGGCAAGAGAAGAAGCGGAGCAGAGAAGAGGTGCAGCCGGGACCTACAGAATCTCGAGGTCGCCGATCAGGTTGTTCTGCGGCGTGCCGAAGCGCTCGGTGCGCGGGCCGTTCTCCAGGCTCAGGACGCCGCGCGGGCACACCGCCGAGCATACCCCACACCCGACGCAGCTCGCGCGCACGATGTTCTGCCCCCGCTGCGCATACCACCGCACGTCGATGCCCATCTCGCAATACGTGGAGCAGTTGCCACACGAGATGCACTGGCTACCGTTGGTCGTGATGCGGAAGCGCGAGAAGAAGCGCTGCTGCAGGCCGAGGATCGCTGCCATCGGGCAGCCGAAGCGGCACCACACGCGGCTGCCGAACACCGGGTAGAAGCCGACGCCGATCACGCCCGCGAACAGCAGTCCGATGAAGAAGACGTACCACTTCTTGAACCCGCCCGCGATGGGCCCGAGGATGCCCCACTGCGCATTCGCCCAGAGGATGAGCGTTGTGAGGATGATGAACGCGAGGACACCGTGGATCATCCACCGCTCGATCTTCCACGCGCGCTGGCTCTTGTCGGAGAGATGCCGGTAGGGGTCGCCTGCCGTCTCGGCGAGGCCGCCGCAGCCGCACACCCACGAGCAGTACCACCGCTTCCCGAAGAAATACGTCAGCGTCGGCGTCCCGACGAAGATCATCCCCGCGCCGAAGATGAGCGCCGCCATCGGCATCCAGCCGAAGGTGTCGGGCCACAGGCCGTCGTAGTCGAGCGGCCAGAAGTAGTGCAGGTAGAGTTCCGGCTGCCCGAGAAAGACGAGGAGGTACGGGAGCGAATACCCGAAAACCAGTTGAGAGAAGACCACGCTGACCGTGCGAACCTTCTGGTAGCGAATGTGGCGGTACTTCAGGAATGCCCGCACGCCCATCGTTGCGACCGCGAGCGAGTAGAACGAGCCGTACATCACCCACTGCCGCGAGCCCTCGGGATAGCCGAGCGCATTCGAGATCGGATCGAAGACAGCGATGAGGCCCGTGAGATACTCGGGGAACCAGTAGACGAGAACGTAGAGCCCGGTGAGGAGGATGCCCCAGAGCCAGCCGAAGTGCCCGCGCGCCTGCTGGGCGCTGAACATGATCCCGTGGTTGTGGATGCCCGCGTGCCCGCGCCCGTAGGTGAGCCAGGCGTAGGCGATCCCGCCCCCACCGAAGCCGAGCACGAC
>JBCCRG010000060.1:0-11839 GCA_039208155.1 Bacteroidota bacterium
GCTCATCGGAGCCGTCAGCCACGACGACCTGCGCACGCCGCTCGACCGCACTCGCGCCCAGCCGTTCTACCCCTTCGACGTCGTCGACACGCCGACTGTCCTCCTCGCGCCGACCTGGCACTACGGCGAGGTCTTCGCCCATTGGGGCCGCGATGCCGACCTCTTCGAGCGGCTGCTCGTACACCTGCGACAGCGGGGCACGAACGTGATCCTCCGCCTCCACGATTCGTTTCGCTTTGAGAGCGCCTACGTCGCGTTCCTGCGCGACCTTGCGGTCCGTCACCCGCACGTCGTGCTCAAGTTCAAGAACGAGCACCCGGACAACTACCTCGATCTCCAGGTGGCCGATGTGCTCGTGACAAACTACTCGTCCATCGCCAACCTGTTTTACGCCACGGGCCGCCCCACGGTGCATGTCTACCCCGTGCGCAGCGCTGACGAGGTGTTCCAGTGGCGGCAGCGCACCATCTTCGGGGTGCGGACAAAGGAAGTCGAGTCTGCCCACTACGTGTGGAAGCAGTCCCCTGAGGAGCACGGCGGCTTGCTCGCTCGCGACTTCGAGGCCCTGTTGGCGTCGCTAGACCGAGCCCTCGACGATCCCATGTGTTGCGCTTCCCAGGCCCGTGCCTTCCTGGACAAGCACATGCTCGGCGCCGACGGGCGCAACGGCGAGCGTGCCTGGCGTGCCATGCAGGACGTCGTGGCGAGCGCTCGTGATGCCGGTCTGTAGCCTGGACCTCCGGTAGCCGTGTCTACGCTATGCCGCACAGCGGCGAATTCTCGCTAAAGAGACCCCCTGTCGGAAGCGCGGGTGCATCCTTTCAGCACACGCTGGATTGAACGCCCGGCTAGGCCTACACCACGAAAGCTCGTTGCTGTGGCTGCCCTGCTCTCTTGCCCCCGCCCATTCGTTTGACTATGTCTATCTCCCTCGACTCGCCCACGCCCCACAACGGTAAGCTGCTCGTCCTCCTGCCCGGTATGGGAGCAGTCGCCACGACGTTCATCGCTGGCGTTGAAGCTGTGCGGCGCGGCGCGGCCCAGCCGATCGGCTCGCTGACGCAGCTCCAGACGATCCGTCTCGGCAAGCGCTCGGAGGAGCGCAACCCGCTCATCCGCGACCTGGTGGACCTCGCGCCCCTCGCCGACATCGAGTTCGCAGGGTGGGACGTCTTCCCCGACGACGCCTACGACGCAGCGGTCCGTGCGGGCGTGCTGGAAGACAAGGACCTCGCGCCTCTGGAGGACTTCATGCGCGGCATCCAGCCCATGACGGCGGCCTTCGACCAGCAGTACGTCAAGCGCCTCACCGGTGCCCATGTGAAGCAGGCTCCCACGAAGTGGGACCTCGCCCAGCAGCTCCGCGACGATATCCGCCGCAAGATGGACGAGGCCGGCGCCGCGCGGGCTGTGATGGTGTGGTGCGGCTCCACCGAAGTCTACCTCTCGCCCTCGACGTGCCACATGTCGCCCGAGGCGTTCGAGGCGGGCCTGAAGGCCAACGACCCGGCCATCGCGCCGAGCCAGCTCTATGCCTACGCGGCCATCATGGAGGGCATGGGCTATGCCAACGGCGCTCCCAACCTCTCGGCGGACTTCCCGGCCCTCGTCCAACTCGCGGAGGAACGTGGCGTGCCGCTCGCAGGCAAGGACTTCAAGACGGGCCAGACCCTCATGAAGACGATGCTCGCGCCGGGCTTCAAGGCGCGCATGCTCGGCGTGCGGGGCTGGTTCTCGACCAACATCCTCGGCAACCGCGACGGTGAGGTCCTCGACGACGCCGACTCGTTCCGCGCCAAGGAGGTCACCAAGTCGGGCGTGCTGGACACGATCCTCCAGCCCGAACTTTACCCCGACCTCTACAAGGACCTCTACCACAAAATCCGGATCAACTACTACCCGCCGCACGGGGACGCCAAGGAGGGCTGGGACAACATCGACATCGTGGGGTGGATGAACTACCCGATGCAGATCAAGGTCAACTTCCTCTGCCGCGACTCCATCCTGGCCGCGCCGATCGTGCTCGACCTGGCGCTCTTCCTCGACTTGGCGCAGCGGGCGCACATGAGCGGCATCCAGGAGTGGCTCTCGTTCTTCTTCAAGAGCCCGCACGTGCAGGATGGCCACGTGCCCGAGCACGACCTATTCATCCAGCACTTCCGGCTGAAGAACACGCTGCGCGTGCTCGCGGGCGAGGACCCGATCACCCACCTCTCGGAGCACCGTGAGGCAGAACTTCGCGCGGCCTTAGGCGACGCTGTGGAGGCCTGATCGGATGGCGACTCCTCCTCAGGCGGCGCGCACAGCCGTCGTGCTCGCCGCCGGCTTCGGCTCGCGGCTCGAAGGCGTCTCGGACGAGACGGCTCTCAAGCCGCTCACGCCCGTGGCTGGCGTCCCGCTGCTGAAGCGTACGCTGGGCAGCCTCGACCGAGCAGGCTGCGACCGGATCGTCCTCGTGGTCGGTCACGGTGCCGACGACGTCGAGCAGGCCGCGCGGGCGCTCTATGACGGCCCCGCCGAGTTGCGCTTCGCGGTCAACCCGCGCTACGACCTCGCCAACGGCGTCTCGGTGCTCGCCGCGCAGCCTCACGTGGACAGTCCGTTCCTCCTCACCATGGCCGACCATGTCTTCGGCGACGAGGTCATGGAGCTGGCTCGCGACCACATCCCCCCGGCAGACGGCGCGACGCTCCTCGTGGACCGGGACGTCGCGGGTGTCTTCGACCTGGACGACGCAACCAAGGTGCGGACCGACGGCACCCGGCTCGTGGCGGTCGGCAAGCAACTCGACACCTACGACTGCATCGACACCGGCCTCTTCGTGTGCACGCCCGCGCTCTTCGATGCCCTGCAGGCGGTCTATGACGGGCGCGGCGATGCGTCCCTCTCGGACGGCGTGCAGCACTTCGCCGCGACCGACCGGATGCGCGTCCTCGACATCGGGGACGGCTTCTGGCAGGACGTGGATACGCCGGAGATGCTCGCCGAGGCCGAGCGCCGGCTGGCTGAGCAGGCCTGACCTACTTCACGCCTACCAACTCGTAGTAGGCGCGCGCACCGCTCCCGAGCGTGCCCACGCCCCGCGCGATGATGGCCTCGCCGCCGAGGAACTGCCGCGCGAGTGTCCGCGCGATCCCACCAAGCTCCTCGAGCGTGGCGATTTGCTGACGGTCTTGCGAGCGGCTGAGGACGGTCTCGCGGCCGCCCTGGTAGGTCACCAGCGTCTGGCGCGGTAGATCGGCCCCGAGCGCCGGGCGCGTCGAGACGACGCGGAGGTCGGTCGGCTTGAGCAGGCGCGTCTGGCCCCCCTCGCGGAGGAGGCCATAGCCGAGCACCTGCCGCTCGAACCCGTCACCCGGTAGGGCGAGGTTGGCCGCCTCGATGGTGTCGCCGTCGTACGAGACGTAGCGGATCGCCGAGGCCAGGGTCTTGGGCGAGCCGGTCTGATACGTGTGGTCCATGTAGGCGACGCCGCTCACGCTGGTCGTCGTGCCATCGACCGTGATCGCTCCGGAGACGCGCGCGAAGGGAATGTGGACGAACAGCCCGAAGCGCTCATCGCCGACGCGGAACTCGCCATCGCCCCAGGTCACGCCACGCGCCATGCTCGCGAAGCTGAGATCGACAGCGTAGGACCGCCCGTTCTTGCCCGCCTGGAAGCGGACGCGGTGCGCTTCGGGAGGGCGTCCCTCGAAGAAGATGTTCGGGTGGACGTTGAGCCGGTGCGCGCTCGCGTCGTAGCGGAACTCGTCGAGATCGTACTGCTTGGCCGCGCGGATTGTCTCGCCGTTGAAGCCGACGAGCGAGAGCTCCGCCCCCCCTGCCGAGCCGAGCACCCCGCCGAGATTGACGCGGCGGAAGCTGAGGTAGGCCTGCGCGCCGCTGTCAAAAAAGAAGCTGTAGCTCCACACCTCGCTGCTCGTCCCCCGAAGGTCGTGTGGGGCGAGGTCGCGGGCGCTCGGCGCGCGCGCTTCGCCGGAGGGGACCGAGATCGTCTCGTCGCTTGGCGGATCGGTGGGCGAAGCGGGTGCCGCCGAGACGGAAGAGAGGGCGAGCAGAGTCGCCAGGAAGCCTAGCAAGGGGAGGAAGCGCATGGATTCGACGTGCGTGGGGAAGAAGCACCCGGAGTAGCCGCCGCCCGCGTGCCGAACGTCACGCGTCAGGGCGCCCCTTCTCCAACTTCCACATCTCCAGTGCGATCCGCCGAACGCTCGCTGCCACGCCGATCCTCCCGCCACTGCACCAGCGCAGGTAGGAAAATGAGCGCAGCCGCGAGCGTCGCCAGAATGCCGATCACCGCCAGCACGCCGATGGAGCGGAGGCCCGGGTGGAACGAGAGCAAGAGCCCTGCGAAGCCGATCATCGTCGTGACCGCGCCCATCGCCACGTGCTCGCCGGTGGAGCGCAGGACGCGGCGGATCGAGCCCGGGCCCTCCTCGCGGTAGCGGTGCACGAGGTGCACGCCCGCGTCGTTGCCGATGCCGAGGATGGCCGGGAGGACGACGAGGTTGTAGAACGTCAGCTTCACGCCCGTCAGCTCCATCACGCCAAGCATCCACAGCATCCCAACCACGAGCGGCAAGAGCGCGAGCAGCGTCCACACCGGCGACCGGAACACCGCGAACATGAGTAGGGCGATGAGCAGGAACGTCAGCCCGACCATCAGCGGGCTCTCCGCCAGCATCGTTCGCAGCATCTCTGCGGCCACAAGCGAGGTCGAGGCCGCGCGGTAGCTCGTGCCGTCTTCCGTCGTGATTGCTCCGATGGCATCGCCGAAGGCCATCGAGTTGCGCGCGTCCGAGAGGCCGACGGACGGGTAGATGAGCACGAACGTGCCGAGCTCGCCTTGCTTGGTGGTGAACTGCGCGCGGAGATCGGCGGGCACGGCGTCGAGCGGGATCGCCTCGGTGGTGCTCGCCGCCTGACGGATGCGGGCGATGTTGCCCGTCGTGTCCTGGCGGAGGAAGGGGTCGTCTGTGAGCGCGCGGATCTCCGCAAGGCGCGCGAGGCGGTCGGCGGCGGCCTCGTCGCTGGAGGGGTAGCGCTCCTGCAGGCTCTCCACGTCGAGCACGAGCGAGTCGGCCCCCGCCACGCTGTCTGCGACGAGCGCCTCGACAGCCGCGACGACCTGAGGCACGGCGCCGGCGTCGCCGGTGAGCACGTAGGCCGGGTTGCGCCGCCCGTCCCCACGGGAGGACACCGCGCGGAGTAGCGCCGCCCGCTCCTCGTAGGCCTCGTAGGTCGGCTCCAGCGCGCCGAAGTCGTACTCGAACGCGACGCGCGGCAGTGCCACAATCGCGAGGACCACCGCCACGAAGCTCGCGATCACAATCCCCTTTGCGGCTGGGAATGACTTGCCGGACGAGACTACCTCGGGGGCGGCGTTCGTCTCCCGCGCCTCCAGCTTGAGCGCGCCGAGCTTCTCCAGGAGCGCCAGCATCGCGGGCAGCATCGTGAGCATCGTCACGAGTGCCAGCAGGATGCCCGTCCCGCCGATGAAGCCGAACTCGCTGAAGCCGCGGAAGTCGGCGATGGTGAGCACGTAGAGCGCCGCCGCCGTCGTGAGGGCCGACACGGCGATGGCCTGGCCGGTGCTCACGAACGTCTCCTCGGCCGCGTCCTCGACGGAGCGTCCTGCGCCGCGCTCCTCGGTGTAGCGTGCGAAGAAGTGGATGCCGTAGTCGATGCCGAGCCCAAAGAGGACGAGCCCGAGCGTGGAGGTCATCAGGTTGAGCGTCCCGAACACCACCGACGCGAGGCCGAACGTCCAGGCGAGGCTCATCAGGAGCGGCACCGCGATCACGAGCGCGGTCGCCGGGAGGCGCGCGAGCTCGGAGAGCAACACCTGGGCGTCGAAGCGCCCGCCGGTGCGCGCCTGGACACCCTTGTAGAGGAAGTAGAGCAGCACCGCGAGCAGCACCGCCGAGACGCCCGCGCCGAACGAGGCCGCCACGTCGTCCGTGATCGCGCGGATCTCGACCTGCTGCCGGAGCACACGCCCTGCCGCCGTCATCGTCATCTCGGGATGAAAGGTGGGCCCGAGCGCCGCGCCGAGCGAGTCGAGCTTGGCATACAGGTTCTCGACGTACGCGCCGTCGGTCTGGGAGCCGCTCGGGTAGAGCGCGAACGCCAGCACGGTCGAGTCGGGCGAGGTGCGGTACTCCGTCACGCGCAGCCGTTCGAGCGACGTCGCGCGCTCGTCCTCGGCGGCCTCGTCTTCCGCCGCGAGGTCGTCGAACTCGTCGTCCGCGAGCGGGTCGAAGAAGAACGGGTTCGCGTCCAGCCGCGCCTGCTCGATCTCGTCTTCGAGGAAGAAGGTGAGGTCGTCGAGTTCGTCCTCGGTCGCGAAGTAGAGGCCGTTGTTGTCGAGGAACTCGGTGTCGGTGCGCAGCTCTCCGCGCGTGAGATACGGCTCGCCCGAGGGCTGCCGCAGCGTGAGCGCTTCCTCGATGAACGCCTCGGCGAACGCCACGTTGGCATCGAACGACGGGCTCGCGACCGCCAGGTCCACCGTTGACTCGCCGCCGAGCGTGTCGCGGAGCCGTTCGAGCGCCTGCACGGTCGGGTTGTCGTCCGGCAGCAGGTTCGCGAAGTCGGTGTCGATCTTGAGCGTGCGCGCCCCGAGGACGCCCGCGACGGCGAGGGCCAGCCCGGCCAGCAGCACGAGTCCAGGATGGCGGACGAGCCAACGGAAGGCCGGGCGCAGGGCAGCGAAGAGTCGGTCCACGAACGAGGGGGTTGGATGAGAGGCGACAGCGTGCGGGGTACGCCGCGCCGAGAGGCGTGATTCGTAACGAGGTGTGAGAGTGGGGGTACGCGGGTGTGCAAGGAAGGGAGAGCGAGAACGCGGAGCATCCCAGAGACGGCTCGCAGCACTGAAGCGAACAGCAGCCTGCCCAACGACGAGGTGGTGCAGCAGCAACATGAGTCGCGGTGGCCCTACCCCACCTACCACGTTGACTACGACGCCATCACGGACGTCTCGAACGCCCTAAGCGAACGCATCCTCACCTTCCAGGGCGACGGCGACTACGAGGGCGTCGTCAGCTTCGTGGAGAAATACGGCCAGGTCGGTGCCCAACTCCAGGCTGACCTCGACCGGCTCTCTGCCGCTGGCATCCCTGTGGACGTGACGTTCGAGCAGGGGCCGAGCGTGCTGGGGCTGTAGCGCTCTGCATCGGCCTGGGCGGAGATAGGTTTGATGGATTCTCAGTGGCTGCCGCGCCGAATCTTCGAGCCGCAGGCGGCGTAGCAGGACGCCCTGTTTCGTCCCGAACTCTGCCGCCGTCATGCGTGCTCTTCTTGCTATCCTGGTCGCCCTGCTGCTGAGCGTCCCCGCCGTTGCGCAGGAGGCCGCCTCGCTCGCCTTCGACCCGCCGCTTGGCGACGGTCCCATCTACGAGGTGCCCGTCGAGGGGATGATCGACAACGCACTCGCGAGCTACCTCGACCGCGCGCTCGCCGACGCCGAGGAGAACGGCGCGGCCCTCGTCGTGATGCACATCGACACGTTCGGCGGGCTCGTGGACGCCGCCGACGAGATCCGCAAGTTGCTGCTCGACACGCCGATCCCGACGCTGGCCTACATCGACCGCAACGCCGCCAGCGCGGGCGCGCTCATTTCGCTCGCCGCCGACAAAATCGTCATGGCCCCCGGCTCGTCCGTCGGTGCCGCGACGGCCGTGGACGGTACCGGCGAGAAGGCTCCCGAGAAGATCCAGAGCTACATGCGCGGCCTGATGCGTGCGACCGCCGAGGCCAACGGGCGCAACCCCGAACTCGCCGAAGCGATGGTGGACGAGCGGATCGAAGTGGAGGGCGTCGTCGCGGAGGGCGAGCTACTCACGCTCTCGACCAGCGAGGCCGTCGCGTTGGGCTTCGCCGACGGCGAGGCCCCCACGCTCGACGCGCTGCTGAAGACGTTAGAGGTGGACGGGCAGGAACTCGTCGAGCACCGCGCGAGCCGCGCCGAGCGCATCCTCCGCTTCCTCGGCTCGCCCGTCGTGGCGTCGATTCTGATGCTGATGATGATGGGCGGACTCTACTTCGAGTTGCAGACGCCGGGCGTCGGCTTCGCGGGCGCGATGGCGTTCCTCGGGGCCGCGATGTTCTTCGCGCCGCACTACCTCCTCGGCCTCGTCGAGAGCTGGGAGATCGTGCTGTTCTTCGTCGGGGTGCTCTTCCTGTTCGCCGAGATATTCGTCGTGCCCGGCTTCGGCGTGGCGGGCATCCTCGGCATTCTCTGCACGGTGGGGGCGCTCTTCGCCGCGCTCGTCCCCAACGTCGGCCTCGACTTCCCCGACGGCCTCGCCATCGCCCGTGCCTCGGCGACGCTGGCTGCGACGCTGGTGCTGCTCGTCGCGCTCGCGTTCTCGCTCGGGCGGATGTTGCCGACCTCGAAGCGGTTCGGCGCGCTCGTGCTCGATCCCGAACTCACGGCCGCTGAGGGCTACACCTCGGCCGCGAGCGACGACACGCTCCTCGGACAGGTCGGCCGCACGGTCACCGGCCTGCGCCCCGCAGGCGTCGCCGAGATCGACGGTCAGCGCGTGCAGGTCGTCTCGCAGGGCACGTTCATCGACGAAAACGTGGAGGTGGAGGTCGTCAGCGTGCGCGGCGCGCGCGTCGAGGTCAAGCCTGTGACGCGCGAGGCTACAGTGTGAGGTTTGCCTCGACGTCTTCTCTAGGCGCGGCCTACGTCGTACGACCCTCGCCCTGCAACCCTAGCAGGTACCGCACCGCGAGGTGATACCCGTCGAAGCCTAGCCCAGTGATGACGCCAATGCACGCCGCCCCGGTGAGCGACGCGTGTCGGAAAGGCTCGCGCGCGTGGATGTTCGAGAGGTGTACCTCCACGACCGGCACACCGATGGCCGCGATGGCATCGCGCAGCGCGACCGACGTGTGGGTGAAGCCACCGCCGTTGAGCACGACGCCCGCCATGCCCTCGTCTTCGGCGCGGTGAAGCGCGTCGATCAGCGCGCCCTCGTAGTTGCTCTGCACGAACTCGAACGCGACGCCCTCGAACGCCATGCGCAGCGTGCTCTGCAGGTCAGCGAGCGTGCCCGCGCCATAGACGTCCGTCTCGCGCGTCCCGAGGCGGTTCAAGTTCGGGCCGTTCAGGACGAGCAGCGGCGTCGGTTGTGGATCGTGGGTCATGGATCATGCGGTGGATTGCGGCAAGATCGCACTCCGGGTAGGTCCCTCGGGCGCAGCGGCCCGCGCCGCCGAGAATAGACAGGCGCGGGGGAAGCGGGAATGCCCTGAGTGGGCTGTAACCAAGGCTGCGCCGGTCTCGTCAAGGATGCGTTTCGAAAGAGCCCCATTTCGTAACTGCTTCCCGTCCTGCCCGCTCGTTCCCCATGAATCGCGCGTTCGCTGTCCCCGTCACCCACCTCGACAACCGCCTCGATCCCGCCTCGCTGCCCGACGCACCCGACCGCATCGTCTTCTCGTCGCTGTCGGGCTTCAATCACGCGGTCGAGCGTTCCGGCTTGTCGGTGAAGTACGTCTACCAGGGCACCGAGCGCTATCGGTTCGATGGCATTCCCCACGACGTGACGGCGGGACACTTTCTCGTCGTGAACGAAGGGCGCAGCTACGAGGTGGAGATCCCGAAGGGCAGCCCGGCGGTGGGGCTCTGCCTCTACTTCAGCCAGACGCGCGTGGGCGATGTCTACCGCGCACTCTCCCAGGACGACACCGCCCTTCTCGATCTGCCTACGGACGATGACGCGGACGCGCCAGCGTTTTACGAGCACCTGCTCGCCGACCACGAGACGCCGCTCGGCCGCCGCATCCGTCGCCTTGCCGCACAGCTCTACCACCAAGACGCCTTGCCCATCGATTTCGATGAGATCCATGCTGGGCTGATCGCGGCGCTGCTGCGGACGCAGGGCCAGGTACGCCGCGCGATGGACCGGCTTCCCGCTGCCCGCGCGAGTACGCGTGCCGAGCTCTACCGCCGTGTCCGCCTCGCCCGCGACGTGATCGAGGCCCGCTTCGCCGAGCCGCTTGCCGTGGCCGACATCGCACGCGAGGCTGCGCTCTCGGAATACCACCTCATCCGCTCGTTCAAGCGGGTCTTCGGCACGACGCCCTACCGCTATCTCCTCGACCGGCGGCTCGAAGCGGCGGCGCTGCTGCTGCGCACGTCTGAGCATTCGGTGACGGAGGTCGCCTACGAGGTCGGCTTCAGCGACCTGGCGGCGTTCAGCAAGGCGTTTAAGAAGCACCACGGCGTCGCGCCGTCTCGTCTCGCGGCATAGAAGCAGGCAGGACGGGTGTCGAAAAAGCGACGGGGTGGCTTGACGTGAGGCAAAAGCAGGGGCAGCTTCCCCGTCTCCCCGTCTCCCCGTCTCCCCGTCTCCCCGTCTCCCCGTCTCCCCGTCTCCCCGTCTGTGGACTTCCTTCATCCCGACGCGTTTTGGTGGCTCCTCGCTGTGCCGGTCGCCGTGCTGCTCTTCTGGCGGGCCACGCGGACTAGGTCGGCTGCGCTCCGCGCGTTTTTCGGGGTCAAGCCCGACGGGGCCGACCTCGTGATGCCGGGGCTGCCGACGCCCGAGGCGACCGCCGCGCAGCGTGCTCGGCTACGGCGCTGGCGGGCGGCGCTGCTCGTCGCTGCCTTGGTGTTGCTTGTGGTGGCGCTGGCAGGGCCTCGCTATGGAACGCAACTCCGCGAGGTGCAAGAGGAAACGCTCGACCTCGTCGTCGCGCTCGACGTTTCGTCGTCGATGCTGGCAGAGGATGTGGCCCCGAGTCGTCTGGAGCGAGCGAAATACGAGCTACGCGCGCTCCTCGACGACCTCCAGGGCGCGCGCGTAGGACTCATCGTCTTCGCGGGCGACGCCTTCATCCAGGCCCCGCTGACCTCCGACTATAGCGCCATCCGCCTCTTCCTCGACGCGGCGAACCCCGATCTCGTCCCGACACCGGGTACCGACTACGGTCGGATGCTGCGCCTCGCCCGGCGTGCCTTCGATGTAGCGAGCGAGGACGGCTCGGGCACCCCGCGTCCACGTGCGCTGCTGGTGGTGTCGGACGGCGAACAGCACGAGGGGGGCCTCGCCGACGGCCTCGCGCAGATGGAGACGGCCGGTGTTGAGGTGTACGCTGCGGGAGTAGGTGAGACCGACGGGGCTCCGATTCCGCTCTACCGACGCGGACGGCTTGTGGGATACAAGACCGATCGCCAGGGCACGACGGTCCAGACGCGGCTGGAGGAAGACATCCTCCGCGAGATCGCCGGGCGAGACGACTACTTCCGGATCGCCCGCGCATCGAGCGAACTGCCCCAAGTCGCGGATCGGCTCTCGGAAGCATCCGTCGCGGTGGCCGCCGACGAGCGGTTCGAGACGTACGCCGAGCGCTTCCAGGTGCCGCTCGCGCTCGCGCTGATCCTACTCATGCTGGAGCGTCTCCTTGCCGTTCGCGCCGTTCCTCGTGGGATAGGCGCGGCAGCCTAGTGCTGCGACCGCTTCACCTTGTCAGGCTCCGTGCTAATTCGGTCAACCACCCCTGTCCCCTTCCCCGCGTACGCGAGGACAGGCTCTGTCCAGGAGGGGAACTCAAAACGTGACCTTGAAACCTACACGGCCCGACAATCGCGACCGGTCACGGTACTAATCGTCGTTGCTGTCCGGCGAAAGGCGGACCTCGGTGCCTTCGGGCACGGATTGGCCGGCCTGCGGACGCTGCGAGCCGACCGGTCCCGAGAACGAGCGGTTCGGATCGACGAACAGCCCAGCGTCCTCCAAGAAGCGCCGCGCCTCATCGGGCTGCAGCCCTACTACATCCGGCACCACGACACGTGTGCTGCCCGGACCTGGGCTCGTATATA
>JBCCRG010000061.1:0-11819 GCA_039208155.1 Bacteroidota bacterium
ACCTGCCTCCTGCGCCACGAGATGGCCCCGGCGGATGAGCCGGTCGAGGTCGCGCGCGTCCGCCGTGCCCCACTTGCACTCGCCCACGAGCAAGCCGCCTGCGCCGTCGAGCGCGACGACATCGACCTCCTCGCTCGCATTAGGGCTCCACCAGCGCCCCACCTGCACGGGCAGAAACGGTAGCGCCGGATGCGGCTCGCGGGCGGTCCGCGCGACAAACTGGCGGCAGGCCTCCTCAAACACGTGCGCCGTGTGGGCCTCATCCAGACGCGAGGCCACGAGGCGCTCCCACAACACCTCGGGATCCGTCAACGCCGAGAGCCCTCGCCCGCGGATGTCCGCCACGAAGCGGTGCCAGAACACCAGGTACGGGTCCGCAAGCTGGTACAGCATCCGCTTCGGGCTCGGGTTCGGATAGGCTGTCAGCGGTGCCACGCGCTCCACGACCTCCATCTCCAGGAGCCAGTCGAGTGGGCGGGCGAGGGCGCTTGTCTGCTTGCCCACACGGCTCGCGATGCGGCTCCAGCGGCGCTCCCCACTCGCGATGGCCTCCACGACCGAGTAATGAACCGACGCGTCCGCCAAGAACGCATCGAACGTGTGCGCTGCTTCGTCGTGGAGACGGCCCGACGGGTCGAGGAGATAGCGAGCCGCGTTCACCGCCAGCGAGCAGTCTGGATCCACGAGCGCGAGGTGGCCTGGCAGCCCGCCGAAGACCGCGTAGAGGCGGAGACGGTCGCGGGGCGACCAGGTTGGGACGAAGCGCGCCGCGTCGCGGTAGTCGAACGGGTGGACGTCCAGACGCGCGGTGCGGCGGCCATAGAGCGGCTGGTCTGGCCCCACGAGGCGCTTCATCGCCGAGACATGGCTGCCCGAGAGGACCACCGTGAGCTGCGTCCCCGGAGCCTCGTGGTCCCACCACGCCTGCAGGATCGACGGCAGCGCCGGAGCCGCGTCCGCGAGGTAGGGAAACTCATCCAGGACGAGCAGGAACGGCGTCCCTTCCGCGCGCTCCGCGACATAGCCCAGCAGCGCCTCCCAGTCCGGTAGCGCCGCGCGACGGAGGGCCGCATCGTCGAAGCGCTCGGCCAGGACGCGCGAGAGGGCCAGGAGTTGCTCGCGCTCGGTGCGGCGCGTCGCCTGATAGTAGGCCCCGCCGACCGCCTCCGCGAAGCGGGTCAGCAGAAAGCTCTTGCCCGCACGTCGTCGCCCCATCATCAGCACCAGCCCCGGGCCAGGAGCGGCGTGCGCCTCCCCCAGGCGAGTCCAGAGCGCCTCGCGGTCGAAGAGGTCGGCAGGACGAGTCGGGGTAGCCATGAGGGAGTAGAGGCGAGAGTTTACGGCAGAGCTAAGATACTCCCATGCGTGTTACTAACATAAATGGGAGTGACTACATCTGGCGCGTCGCGGCCATCGATGATGGAGCAGTGAAAGCGCGCGGAGTAGAAGGTCGCGGGTTCGACCTGGACGCACGAGACGCACGCTGCGAGGTTGGGCACAATCCTTCCAACCCAGTCCCAACCTCCCATGGCTATCCTCGAACGCGGCATCCTTGGTGGTGGCCGCAATGCCATCGGCCCCGTCGTCATGAGCCGCTGGCGCGGCAAGGACGTCATCCGCGCCCGCGTCAGCCCCACCAACCCCCAGACCCCCGCCCAGGTCCAGCAGCGCGACCTCTTCGCCACGCTCACGCGCGCTGGCTCCAGCCTCATGGACGCCTTCGTCCGCCCCTACTGGCGGCGCTACGAGCGCTCCGGCCGCAACGCCACCACCGCCTTCAACGAGTTCGTGCGAGCCAACGTCCGCGTCATGCGCTCCGGCGCCCCCGGCCTCGGCGGGGCTCCGGCTGGCACCTTCGACGCCGCGCAGCTCGTCCTTACCCGCGACGGGCTGTCCCCGGCTGAGCCGACCGGCCTCGTCGATGACGCCGGGCAGGTGCAAGTCACCTGGAATCTCGCCGGTGGCCAGGCCAACGACGCGGTCGCCATCGCCGTGACGGGCCTCGACGGGTCGCTCGCGAGCGTCGCCACTGGCTTCACGCGCGGGGACGGGCAGGCTACCCTCGCCGTGCCCTTCGCCGACCGCGCGATGTACGCCTTCAACGTCATGCCCTAGCGGCTCATCAAGGTGCTAGCAGGCACCCCAGAGCAAGCTCCGCCTGCGCATGGACGAGCTCAGGCGGCTCCCCAGCGGCGACCATCATCTGTACTGTCTTGAACTGGGTGTCGAGGAGGTAGCCCGCTAGCTCGGGCGCGATAGCGGCGTTCACCTCGCCATGCCCCCTCCGGCCCTCGAACCAACCCTGGTAGACGGTTCGCATCTCGGCGCGCAGGGCGGCCACGCGTGCTGCCGTGATGGGACCGAGGTCAGCTGGGGAGGACCGCATCTTCGCGAAGAGGCAGCCTGCTGGCGTAGCCCGTTCTTGGGTGAGCCACCTGAGTACACCGCCGAGCACCTCGGCGAACGGTCGCTCCGCGTTGAGCGGCACGAAGCTGGGCCGGACGACCGTCTCCCAATAGTGATCCAGCACGGCTGCCATCAGACCGTCCTCGCCGCCGAACTCGCGGTACAGACCGGGCTTTGCGATGCCAACACGGCGGCAGATTGCGTTGACGCCCAGCGTGGCGGGCCCCTCACGCCAGTAGCTCTCGGTCGCCACCGCCAGGATACGCGCCCGGTCAACGGTCTTGGGACGCCCACGGCGCTTTCGAGGAGCGGATTCAGACATTTTTGTACTTATCGGTATTTTATTTTTGATTCGGCCTCGAAGGTACCGTACGTTGCGGGCCAGAGACCACTACGGCGGTAGAAAACGCGAGCGGGCCTTCCTCGGATTCTACCTCGGAACCATTGCCCCTTGGCTCGGCTCGATGAGCCTGCGCCAGGCAGCATGACACCCATATGTATACCCGCACTAGCACCATGGCCACCTCCATCCTCCCCGTCGCCGTCGCCGTCGAACGCAAGGACTCGTGGACGGACGCTGAAACGGCAAACGTCCAGGTGATGGCCGACTTCGTCTACCATGTGATGAACACGCACGACTTCGACTACGTGCGCCGGACGTACGGCTCGCACCCGTATGTGCAGCACAGCCGGGGGATCCCTGACGGGATGCCAGCCCTGATCGACTTCGTGGGCAACTTCGCCAAGCGCTTTCCTGACTACACCTATGATGTAAAGCGCGTGCTCGTGGACGGCGACTACGTGACGTTCCACTCGCACGCTACCGTGCGGGCTGCCCATCGCGGGGACGATACGAAGGGACTCAACATTATTGACACATGGCGGCTCAACGATGGCCAGATTGTGGAGCACTGGGACGCGATTCAACCGCTCGACACGTTCATGCGCTTCTATGTGCTGGTGAGCGGCGGCTCGGTGCGCAATCAGAACGGCGTGTTTTAGGGCGCGTGATCGGGAGAGATGGAGGCCAGTGTAGCCTCTGGGCATCCTGGCCGTGTCGGCACAAGCCGAGCGGATCCGTGCAACGGCACACGTCCGCAGCTACCACATCGACACGCTGGCCCTGGACGACGCGGACACTGGACAACGCGTCGTGCGGTTCAGCACGCTCACGTGCAACTGGGGCGACGCGGCACATTCGTGTTGGGCGTGACGTACTGCCTTTTTTCTCGATTCCGCCTCTCCACGCCATGTCTCGCCTCGTTCTTCTACTCGGTGGATGCACGCTAGCGCTCGTGCTGAGCGGCTGTGCAGCCACGGCCCCGAATCTCCCGCAGGCCACCTCGTCGGACCCTGTCGAGGCGCTGCGCTTCGACGTGGCGTACCTCGCCTCAGACCTGCTCGAAGGACGGCAACCAGGCACGCCGGGCGAGGCGCTCGCCGCCGACTACATCGCCCGCCGCTTCGCCGAGGTTGGCCTCGCGCCTGGCGGGAACGACGGTGGCTGGACGCAGCCCTTCACGTTTCAGGTGAACACGAACCCGCACGGGACGGGCCAGACCGTCTCCATGAACGCGCGCAACGTGATCGGCGTGCTGGACCGCGGGGCCGACCAGACCATCGTCGTGGGCGCGCACTACGATGCGCTCGGCTACGGCGGGATGGGCTCGCGTGCGCCAGGCGAGGAAGCCATCCACAACGGCGCCGACGACAACGCCTCGGGTACGGCGGCGCTCTTCGCCATCGCCGAGCGGCTCGTCGCCTCGGACGCGCAGGCGCGCAACGTCGTCTTCGTGGCGTTCTCCGGCGAGGAGATGGGCCTCCACGGCTCGAAGCACTTCGTGAGCACGCTCGGGGGCACGGGGCTCACCGAGGGCGGCGTCGCCTACATGCTCAACCTCGATATGGTGGGGCGACTTGGCGACACCGAGGACGGCGACGGCGTGCTGGCCGTCAACGGCGTCGGCACCTCGCCTGCGTGGGGGCCTGCCTTGGACGCCGTCGCCGAAGCAACGGGCCTCACCCTCGCCCGCACCGAATCCGGCCTCGGACCGTCGGATCACGCCTCGTTCTACCTCGAAGACATTCCCGTCTTGCACCTCTTCACGGGCCAGCACACCGACTACCACACGCCCGTCGACGACAGCCACCTCATCGACTACGACGGCCTCGCTACCGTCGTTGACTTCGCCGTCCGCGTGATCGAAGACCTCGACGACGACGCGGAGATCGCGTTCACCAAGACGCAGGACCAGTCGCAGCGCTCGATGGCGTTCCGCGTCGGCCTCGGCGTGATGCCCGACTACGTCTTCACCGGCGAAGGCATGCGCATCGACGCGGTGTTGAGCGACCGCGCCGCCGAGCGCGCTGGCTTGCAGGACGGCGACGTGGTGGTGCGCCTCGGCGACACCGATGTCACGGATATCCAGACCTACATGCAGGCCCTGTCCACCTTCGATGTCGGCGACACGGCCTCCATCGTCGTAGACCGCGACGGGGAGCGCGTCGAAGCAACCGTGCAGTTCTAGCGCGGTACCTGGCGAACCGTCTCGCACGACGCCCTTCCGAGACGCCTACTCGCCACGTGCGACCCGGGCACGCGTTCTACCGGATCGCCCGACTCTCCTCGCGGCCGAGCGCTGCGGGATCGCAACATCCCCCGCACGCCACACAGCCCAGCGGCGCACAGGGCGGCGGCGCCGTGGCCACCGTGCGCGGGTCCAGCGACTTCACAGCGTCCAGGGCGTCCAGGGCTACGGTCGCCGTCCGATCAGATAAGACGTCGACTTCCAGACCAAAGCCGAACGGACAGCCCGTCGGCTCGGGTGCCGGATGGATCGACTTCTCCTGCGACGGCCCGAAGATGGTCGAGAGGGCCTGGATGCCCCGCACGAAGTCGAGCGAGTCTGGGTCGGTCGTTTTCAGCCGCACGATGGGCACGGCTAGCAGCTTCTGCATGATCGACTCGGTCAGCCGCTCCACATCGGCGCGGGCGACCCCGGGGATCTGGTGGGCATACCGCTCGAGTTCCTGCTGGCGGATCTCGTCAAACGTGGTGCGGATTGCCTGGATGGTCGGCTGGAGCGCGTGCTGGTGGAAGAACCACGTGACGAACTCCGCTAGCTGCGCCTCCACGAGCGCCTTGGCCGCAGGCACAGCGGCTCGACGTGCCGCCGTCGTCACCGCGACCTCCTGGTTCAACTCGTCGAGGTCGAGGACGACGTAGCCCGGGAGACCGTTCACGGCGCGGTCCACGTTGCGCGGCACCGCGATGTCGATGACCAGCGTGGTCTGGGTGGGGCAGCGTGCAGGGAGCGCGTCGGCACGCACGACCGGCGCACGCGCGCCGGAGGCGATGAGCGCCACGTCGGCTCGCGCGATGGCTTCGTGCCTTTCGTCCCAGGCGCACGCCTGGCCGCCGTACCGACGCGCGAGGGCTTCGGCCCGCTCGCGGGACCGATTCGTGATGGTGAGGCTCGCGAGGTCGTGCGAGGCGAGCGCGTTGAGGGCGGCGAGGGCCATCTGCCCGGCCCCCACGAGCACGACGCGCTGCCCATCGAGTTGGCGGCCGGGAGCGTGCGCCCGCGCCACTGCCACCGCTCGGCTCGACACCGAGGCCGCCCCGTGCGCCAGTCCGGTTTCGGTGCGGACCTGCTTCGCGGCGCGGAAAGCGGTGTGCATCAGCCGGTGGAGCACCGCGTCGACGGCCTCTGCATCGACCGCGACCCGATAGGCTTCCTTTACCTGATGGAGGATCTGGGCGTCCCCGAGGACGAGTGAGCGGAGCCCGGCTGTCACGCTCAGCGTGTGGCGCACCGCCGCCTCGTCGTCGTGCAGGAAGGCGACAGGCGTAGGCCACGCGGCTCCCGCCTCGGACGCCAGCAGCGCTTCCGCGAGGGCAACGTCCTGCCTGGTGCCATGCAGCACCACCTCGGTGCGGTTGCACGTGCTGAGAACGACGCACGCCGCGTCTGTGGTTGCCGTCCACCGCGCATAAAAGCGACGCAGCGACGCTGGCGGCAGCGCGAATGCTTCGCGGGCCGCGACCGAGGCGCGCTCGTGATTGATACCGAGAACGTAGAGCGTCATGGGGGCGGCGACAAAAAGCTGAAGCACGTGGCGTGACCGATACGGACGGGGCAAGCATACTGGGCGCGCGCGCCGGGCGACCTAGGGGGCGTCACGCCTACGGCCGCGAGGGATTTCCCTACACGGACAGAGGACCGCGGTGAGCACCTCGCCCGCCTCCGTGACCCCAACCTCTCTGGACGGCAGGCCATCGGTCAGAATGCGGCGCAACGTTACCACCTCAGCCGTCCCAACGATGCAGCGCTGTGCGCTCCTGTCCCTGTCGTCTGTCGGAGACGAAACGAAAAAACGCCCCAGACCGGCCGCATGCGCTGATCTGGGGCGTTTGGCGTGCCCGGGAGGATTCGAACCCCCGACCTTCTGATCCGTAGTCAGACGCTCTATCCAGCTGAGCTACGGGCACGTTGCGCGGCACGACCATGTGTGCTGCACAGGACGACAAATATAGAACGCGCCCGGTTCGTCCCCCAAGTGAAGACTCGGCAGAGCATCTCAGGGGCCCGTCAGAGCCACGGCCTGCTCAGCGTCGAGGTGCCAGAAGTGGTGTACCGGCCCGTGGCCCTGCCCCAGCGGAAGCGCCTGCCGGATGGCCTCGGTGAGGTACGCCTTGGCGCGTCCCACGGCGACTGCGAGGTCGAAGCCGCGAGCCAGCCCTGCGGCGATGGCGCTCGCGTAGGTGCAGCCCGTCCCGTGCGTGTGCGGCGTGTCGATGCGGGGGCTGCGGAAGAAGGCGAACGCGGTGCCATCGAAGAGCACGTCCACGGCGTCGGGCTCCGCCTCCCCGTCCAGCAGGAGGTGTCCCCCCTTGACGAGCACGGCCTGCGGTCCCATCGCGTGGATCGCTGCGGCTGCCTCCTGCGCGTCGTCGAGCGTGCGGACGGGCTGGCCCGTCAACGCCTCGGCCTCGTGGGTGTTGGGCGTGACGAGGCGCGCCAGCGGCAGCATCCGCGCCTTCACCGCCGCTACCGCCTCCGGCTTGAGCAGCGAGAAGCCGCTCTTGGAGATCATCACCGGATCGACCACCACGGGCCCCAGACCGTGCCGCTCGATCCCGTCCGCGACGGCGTCAATGAGGACACTGGAGGAGAGCATCCCGGTCTTGACCGCGTGGATCGCGAAGTCCTCCGCGACGGCGTCGATCTGCGCGGTGACGAGGTCCGTGGGGAGGTCGTACGCGGCGGTGACGGCGTGCGAATTCTGCGCGGTGATCGCCGTGAGGACGCTCATGCCGAAGACGCCGTGCGCGTGCATGGCCTTGAGGTCGGCCTGGATGCCCGCGCCGCCGCCGGAGTCGCTCCCAGCGATGGTGAGCGCAACGGGGTGAGGGGGAGAAGAGGTAGGCACGGGTGAGCGTAGACGTAGAGTTAGGAGAGACCGTCGAGATAGGCGCGGGCGGCCGCGGTGGGGTCGGCAGCGTTCAGGATGCCCGAGAGCACCGCGACGCCGTGGGCCCCCGCATTGAGGCAAGCAGGCACGCTCGCGGGCGTAAGTCCCCCGAGCGCGAAGACCGGGACGGCGACCGCAGCATAGACCGCCCGCAGCGCGTCGAGGCCGACGCCCGGATGGCCCAGCTTGCTGGACGTCGGGAAGATCGGACTGAAGAGGAGATAGTCGGCCCCAGCGGCCTCTGCCTGCCGGGCATCGTCGGCACTGTGCGCGGAGTAGCCGATACGGGCGTCTGGCAGCGCTGCCCGCGCCTCGGCCACCGACGGCCCGCGCGTGCCCACGTGTGCGTCGAGGCCGAGGCTGTGCGCTACGTCAAGACGCGTATTCACGCTGATCCGTACGTCCGGCGCAACCGCCCGCAGCTGGTGAACGAGGCGACGCGAAGCCGAATCGAATGCGGCGCTGTCGGCCGTATGGTCGCGCAGGTGCACCCACCGGACCCCGCCGCGCACGGCCTCGACGGCCGCATCCGCGTGCGTCGCCGACGTGAACCGATTCGCGATCAGCACGAGGCGTGGCAGCAGCCCCTCCCCCTGCTTTGCCCTCTCCGCTCTCCGCCGTGCCGTCACCACGCCGTGTCTACCGCGATGCGGCCGTCCTCGGGACTCGACGCCTGCGCGTAGAGGCGGCGCGGGATGCGCCCGGCGCGGTAGGCCAGCCGCCCGGCCTCGGTGGCGAGCCGGAAGGCACGCGCCATGTCCACGGGATGCTCGGCTTGGGCAATGGCCGTGTTGAGCAGGATGCCGTCGTAGCCGAGCTCCATCGCCCGGGCGGCGTCGGAGGCGGTGCCGAGGCCCGCGTCCACGAGCAGCGGCGTATCGGGAAGCAGCTCGCGGATGATGCGGAGCGCGTAGGGGTTCACGACCCCCATCCCGCTGCCGATGGGGGCAGCGAGCGGCATCACGGCCGCACAGCCGAGGTCGGCGAGCTTGCGCGCCGTGATCGGGTCGTCGCCGCAGTAGGCCCACACCTCGAAGCCATCGCCGACAAGCGTCTCGGCGGCGCGGAGCGTCTGCACAGCGTCCGGGTAGAGCGTCTCGTCGTCGCCGATGACTTCGAGCTTGACGCGGTTCGTCTCCAGCGCCTCGCGCGCCAGCTGGGCGGTGAGGACAGCCTCGCGGGCGGTGTAGCACCCGGCGGTATTGGGCAGGAGGGCGAGGCCGCGCTGGCGGAGGTGGCCGAGCAGGCTCTCGCCCTCAGTATGGCCGAGGTGGACGCGGCGGATCGAGACGGTCGCGAGCTCCGTCCCCGAGGCGTCGAGCGCGTCGAGGAGCGTCTGGAGGCTCGGGTAGCGGCTCGTGCCAACGAGCACGCGTGAGGCGAGCGTGAGGCTGCCGACAGCGAGCGGGTCGGGGGAGGTCGTAGGCGGGGCCTGCATGGGAAACGGGGTCACCCGCCAGCAGTGGCGGTGATGATCTCAACGCGGGCCCCGGCTTCGACGGACGTGGTCGCCCAGCGCGCGTGCGGCACCACGGTGTCGCCGAGCGCAACGGCAACGCCCTTCACGTGCGCGCCGATGCCGAGGTGGTCGAGCAGGTCAGCGACGGTGCCGCCAGCGGGCACGTCGCGCGGGGCCCCGTTGACAGCGATTGAGATCGTAGTGAGCGTGTTCGGCATTGAGGATGACGGTCGATGGGTAGGAGATCCTGAACGAAGTCGACTCTGAAACGATCCGGCTCAGATGCCATGCCTCACCCGACAACTGGGGGTGCATTCTTCTCCGGTCCGCGATCCCCTCTAGTGCGATCTTGTACTGCTCGTTTCGACTTCACCATTGCCGCTTCTCATGCGCCCTTTGCCTTCGCTCCTGACCGCGCTTCTCCTAATGATCGCGTTCTCAGCATGCGACTCCAACGACGATGACGTAGACAATACTGACCTGAACATTGGCACTGTAGCTAACGCCAACAGCGTAGTCATCGTAGCATTCGAGGGCCGCCTGGAGAACGGAACTGTCTTCGACAGCAGCTCTCGCGCCACCTTGGCGCTCGTCAACACCATTCCTGGCTTCCGCAGTGGCATCACAGGCATGGAAGTCGGTGAGACCAAGACCTTCTCGGTCCCACCGGAGGAGGCATACGGTTCGAATCCGCCCTCCGACAGCGGCATCCCACCCGACGCTACGCTGATCTTTGAAGTCACGCTGATCGACATCGTGACCATCGCTAACGCCAACAGCGTAGTCGTTGTAGCCTACGAAGGCCGCTTGGAGAATGGGTCCGTTTTCGACAGCAGCTCCCGCGCTACCTTCCCGCTAGCGAACACCATTCCTGGCTTCCGCAATGGCGTCGCTGGGATGGAATCTGGGGAGACAAAAACGTTCGATGTGCCCCCAGAGGAGGGCTATGGGGCCAACCCGCCGCCAGGTAGCGGCATCCCTCCGAACGCCACCCTGATCTTCGAGGTGACGCTGATCGACATCGTCGGCTAGCCGCCGTCTGCGCTGCGCTCAGAAGCGGTTCAGTAACCCCTCTAAAAAGCTCTCCCCCTGGACAGGGGGAGTCCGCGAAGCGGGAGGGGGTAGACTTGTCGGGCAAAAAGCGGGCGCGTGCCTTGCCATTCGACCACCCCCAGCCCCTCCTGTCCAGGAGGGGAGTTGGCTTGCGCTCTACCAAACAGCTTCTCAGAGTCGCTGCTGGCGGGTGCTACGCTCACGCACCGTCCCCCCGACCACGAGGGCAGCGGCGATGAGCACGAGGTTCTTGACGATGTACTGCCCTTCCAGCGTGAGCCCGAACGGGAACGCGGTGAAGCAGACCTCGGGCAGCAGCACAAGCGGTAGGAACGTGCCCGGCATCTGGAGCGCGAGCAGGAGCAACGCCCCCCGAACGAGCGGACGCCAGAGCAGCCCGATGCCAATCAGCACTTCCCACACGGCAAGGATCGGGAAGAACACGTCGGGATCGACCCAATAGACGGTCGCCTTGACGAGGTCCTCGGCGGGGCTGAGGCCGTCGAACAGCTTCAGCCCCCCGAACCAGACGAACACGAGCCCGACGGCGACGCGCAGGGCCGCGATGCCATAGCCGCCCATGAACGCAGCAAGGCGCTGGTCGAGGCGATCCAGAGTAGGGTAGCGATCGAAGAGCGCACGCATAGGCTGGTAGAAGGCACGTCGGGGCAGAGGCGGTGGCGTGCAGCCTTCTACGAGGTCTCCATGTACGCCGATGCCCTACGGCTGCGCTTTCACGCGTTCCCGCCCCAGCGTCCGCATGGTCTTCACGCACTGCGACCGACGCCGCTACCGCTTCGCCGCGAGGTGCTGCGCGAGAACGGTTGCGCCCTGGCGGAGGCGCACGACGTAGGTGCCTGCCGACACGTCGCGGAGCGGCACCGTGTAGCGCCGTGACCCGGCCCCGACGGTCGTCTCGGCGCGGTGCACGACGCGGCCGAGCACGTCGAACACCTCCAGCGTGACTGGGCCCGGCGTCGCGTGGACGACCGCCAGCGTGGCGTCGTCGACGGTCGGATTCGGGAAGAGGCTCGCCTCGACGCGGTCGGGCAGGGCGGCGTCTTCGCCGGCGTCCTCGGTGGTGATGGCGCGCGGGCACTGGCTAGTCTCGCAGTACGACTCGAACCACGCGGCCATCTCGTCGGCGGGGGCCGGGTTGCGCATCCACTCGATGAGACCTTCCATCGTGATCACCCACACGTCGGGCTCGTTGAGGGCGGCTTCGAGTACGCGGCGCATGTCGGCCTGGCGCTCGGGGTCCTCGAACGCGGCGGCGTGGAAGAAAAGGTTGTACGGCACGCGGTTGCCGTCGTAGCGGTCCACGAAGTTGACGGCCATCAGGTCGAAGAGGCGGTCGCCGGTGATCGGGAAGACCCCGCCGTAGAAGGTGCCGATGTCGAACGCGCCGTAGTAGATCGCGGAGTCC
>JBCCRG010000062.1:0-11652 GCA_039208155.1 Bacteroidota bacterium
CGACGTAGGCGTCGGAGATCACCGACGCCTCGGCGATCATCACGTCCTGGAGCATCGTGTTCTGCACCTTCGCAGGGGGCAGCATGCGCGCGTTGGTGTAGATCGGCATCTCGGCGTCGTAGAGGTCGAACTCCGGCTCGCGCTCGGCCAGCGCGATGTTGGACTCGTAGAACGAGCGGATCGTCCCGATGTCGCTCCAGTAGTCGGCGAAGGGGTAGCTCACGACCTTGCGGTTGCCGATCTCGCGCGGGATGATCTCCTTGCCGAAGTCGGTGCAGCTCGGGTCAGCGTCCAGCGCCGCGCTGAGGACCGAGCGGTTGAAGAGGTAGATGCCCATCGAGGCAAGGTAGACGCGCCCTTCGTCCTCCAACTCTTTCTCGACTTTGCTCTCCTTGCCGTCGAGTTCGTCGAGCGCGGGCTTCTCGTAGAACTCCGTGATGAAGCCGTCGTCGTCGGTCTTCATGATGCCGAAGCCGGTTGCGTCTTCGGCCGTGACGGGCACCGTCCCGAGCGTGATGTCGGCCCCCGAGCTGAGGTGGTGCTGGTACATCTTCCGGTAGTCCATCCGGTAGAGCTGGTCGCCGGAGAGGATCAGCGTGTGCTCGTGCGGGAACGCGTTGATGTGCGGCATCGACTTGCGCACGGCGTCGGCGGTGCCCTGAAACCAGTCGCGCGACTCGGGGGTCTGCTCGGCGGCGATGATGGTCACGAAGCCGCGCCGGAAGCGGTCGAAGCGGTACGTCCGGTGGATGTGCCGGTTGAGACTCGCCGAGTTGAACTGCGTGAGCACGAACATGCTCGTGACCTGCGAATTGATGCAGTTCGAGACGGGGATGTCGATGAGGCGGTACTTGCCCGCGAGCGGCACGGCCGGTTTCGAGCGCGGGATCGTGAGCGGGGCGAGGCGGGTCCCGGCGCCGCCGCCGAGGATGACCGCCATGAGGTCGCGGGGATTGGCGCGCAGCGCTTCGGGATCCATGACTGAGGGGCAAGAAGTGGGTAGAAGGGGGAGGCCTGACAAAGTAGGGGATCGGACGGGCTTCGTGCCAGCGCCCCCACGAGGCAATGCGGGCGCACGCGGAAACGTTAACCGCCTTGCGAACCGGTGGTATTGATGCGAGGTTGTCCGCTTCGTGTTCCTCCCGCACCCCTGTTTTCTCGCGCCCCGGGGCCCTCTCGTCCTTGGCTCCGCTCGTTCCCGTCTCCTCGCGCCGCCGTTTCCCTCCGTCCGATGAGCGACACCGCCCTCCGTCTACTCGACACGCTCCGCGAGCGGCTCCGCGCTGCCCTGCGGCGCCAGACCGCGGCGGAGGTGGCATTCGGCGCGTTGGTGCTCGTGGGGGTCCTCGCGCTGCTGCTGCTCGTGGGCGCGGGCGCGGAGGCCGTCTGGTGGATGGGCAGCGGCCTGCGCGGGCTGTGGCTGGCGCTCTTCGTCGCCGCCACGCTGGGCTTGGTCGGCTACTTCGTGGCGTGGCCGCTCCTGCGGCTCTACGGCGTGCTGCCGGGCCGCGACGAGCGCACCGCCGCCGCCGCCGCCGGACAGCGCTTCCCCGAGGTAGGCGACCGACTCTCAGCCCTGCTCGACCTGGCCGATGGACGTCGCGGGGAGGCTCCGACGCCGCTCGTGGACCACGCCGTGACCGCCCTCGGCACGGAGGTCACTCCCGTCCCGTTTGAGCGGATCGAGGACACGCGCCCGGCTCGCCGTGCCGCGCCGTTCGCTGCCGTGCCCGTCCTGGGCGTGCTCGCGTTCTTGCTGCTCGCACCGACGGCCTTCACGGGGGCAACGTACCGCCTCTTCAACCCCACGGACGCCTTCGACCGCCCCGCGCCGTTCCGCCTCGACGTACAGCCCGGCGATGTCGAACTCGTGCGCGGCGACAGCCTCACGATCACGGCGCAGCCCGTCGGCACCGGCTTCCCGGCGACGGCGACGCTCGTGCTCACGCGCCCCGGCGAGACGCGCGCCGAGCCGGTCCGCGTCACCCTCGGCCCTGATGGCGCGTTCAGCCACACGCTCCGCAACCTCCGCTCGACGGTCGCCTACCGCGTCGAGACGGCGGGCGTGACCTCGCCGGAATACACCGCGACCGTGGTGGCGCGCCCGCTCGTGCGCGGCCTGCGCGTGACGCTCCGCCCGCCCGCGTACACCGGCCTCCCCGCGCAGCGCCTCGCGCCCGGCGTGGGCGACGTGGCCGCGCTACCCGGCACCCGCGTCGAGGTCGCCGTGCGGCTGGGCGACGAGCCCGTGGCCGACGCCGCGCTCGTTCTCGAAGACGTGGAGGGCACACCGACCGACAGCGCCGCGCTCGCCCAAGACGGCGTCGAAGCGGCGGGCGCATTCGGGCTGCGGCGGCCGGGCAGCTACCGCGTCCACCTCGAAAACGCCGACGGCTTCGCCAACGCCGATCCCGTCCGCTATCGCCTCGACCTCCTCCGTGACGAGCCGCCCGAGATCATCCTCCAGGGCCCCGGCGATGTCAACCTCGCGGAGCGTCTGCAGGTACCCGTGCAGGTACGCGTCACCGACGACTTCGGCTTCCGCAGCCTGCGCCTCTTCTGGCGCCTCACGGAGAGCCGCTACGGCCAGCCCACCGAGACCTTCGAGGCGCTCGACCTCCCCATCGATGCGCGCACCCTCGACCAGCGGGTCCTCTACGACTGGCTCCTCGCCCCCACCACCAGCCTCGACCTGACACCGGGGGACGCCATCGCCTACTACCTCGAGGTCCGCGACAACGACACCGTCAACGGCCCGAAGAGCGCGCGCACGGGCACGTTCACGCTGCGCCTGCCCAGCCTCGCCGAGCGCTTCGAGGACCTCGACCGCGCCCAAGAGGAGGCCGAGGACACCATGGAGGAGATGCGCGAGGAGGCCGACGACGCCCGCCGCCGCTTCGAGGAGCTGCGCGACCAGCTTCGCCGCGACCAGCAGCCCGACTTCGAGGACCGCCGCCAGCTCGAACGCCTCCAGAACCAGCAGCAGTCGCTCGACGAGCAGGCCGAGAAGCTCTCCGAGCAGATGCAGGAGCTCCTCGATCAGATGCAGCAGGAGAACCTCGTGGACGAGGAGACGCAGCAGATGTACGAGGAGATGCAGCGCGTGATCGACGAGATCCAGTCGCCCGAACTGCAGGAGGCACTGCAGCGCTTGCAGGAGTCGATGGAAAACCTCGACCTCCCGCAGATGATGCAGGCGATGGAGGACTTCGAGTTCAACGAGGAGCAGTTCCGCGAGCGCCTGGAGCGGGCGCTGGAGCTATTCAAGAAGCTCGAAGTCGCGCAGGAGCTCGACGAGGCCGCCCGGCGCGCCGAGGAACTGGCGAAGACGCAGGAGGCGCTTCAGGAGCAGACCGAAGCACTGGATGACGGTGAGTCGGAAGACGGTGCGCCGGAGGACAGTGAATCGGAAGACGGTGAGTCGGAGGACAGCGATCCCGAGAACGGCGAGTCCGAGTCGGGCGAGGAGTCTGACAGCGAATCAGAGAACGGCGAACAGCCTGAGGGCGGTGAGGAATCCGAGTCGGGCGAGCAGTCCGAGTCGGGTGACAACGCCGACAGCCAACAGCCGACAGCCGACAGCCCCCAACCCAAGACCCCCGAGCAGCTTGCGGAAGAACAAGAGCGCGCCGCCGAAGAGATGCAGGCCCTCGAAGAGTTGCTCCAGGAGGTGCAGGAGAAGATGGAGGAGCTGCGCGACAACGGCCCGGCGCAGGAGATGCAGCAGATGCGCGAGCAGTTGCAGCAGCAGCAGATCCCGCAGCAGATGCAGCAGAACAGCCAGCAGCTTCAGCAGCAGCAGCTCCAGGACGCGCAGCAGGGCCAGCAGCAGATGCAGCAGCAGCTCCAGAACCTCCGCCAGCAGCTGCAGGAGATGAGCCAGCAGATGCAGGGCCAGCAGCAGCAGGTCAACATCGCCGCGCTGCGCCGGGCGCTCGACGACGTGCTCACGCTCAGCGAGGAGCAGGAGACGCTCGGCCTCGACGCGCAGGCGCTCAACCGCGACAGCCCCGCCATCCGTCCGATGGCGCAGCAGCAGGTCGGCCTCGCCGACGGCCTCGCGACGGTCGCCGACAGCCTCAACGCGCTCGCCCGCGAGGTGCCGCAGATGACGCGCCAGGTGCAGGAGCACACCGGCAACGCGCTCCGCGAGATGGGCCTCGCCACCGAAGAGCTCGCCGAGCGCCGCGCGCCCCGCGCCGCCGGTCACCAGCTCACCTCGATGACGCACCTCAACGACCTCGCGCTGCTGCTCTCCGAACTCCTCGACCAGCTGATGAACAGCCCCTCCAGTGGTGGGGGCGGGGGCATGTCGATGCAGCAGATGATGCAGCAGCTCCAGCAGGGCCAGCAGCAGATGGGTGACCAGATCCAGCAGATGCTCAACGACATGGCCGGGCAGCGCCTCTCCGGCGACCAGCAGCAGCGCCTCGAACAGATGGCCCGTCAGCAGCAGCAGCTCCGCGAGCAACTCCAGCAGCTCATGGAGCAGGGCATGGAGGACGGCACCCTGGACGCGCAGCTTCAGAGCCAGCTCCAGCGCATCGCTGAGGCCATGGAGGAGGCCGCACGCGAACTCCGATCGGGGCGGATCAACCGCCGCACCGAGCAGCGCCAGCAGCAGATCCTGGAGCGCCTCCTGCAGGCCGAGGAGTCGATCAACCAGCGCGGCAAAAAGCAGGAGCGCGAGGGCCGGTCCGGCGAGGAGTACACCAACCCCGATCCGCCGCCGCTGCCGCCGCGCGACGCCGAGGCCGACCGCCTCCGCCGCGACCTCATCCGCGCGCTCGAATCGGGCTACGCGCCGGACTACCAGGACCTCATCAAGCGCTACTTCGAGCGCCTCCAGGAGCGCGCCCAGCCGAGCGAGGGCGACGGGTCATAACCTTGCGGTGATCCAGAGCGGTTGAGGAAATCGAGCGCGGAGCGGTAAACTGCGCTCGCTCGCCTCATCCACCTCACCGCCGCCATGCGCCTCCTCTCGACCCTGCTCCTCTCCACGTTCTTGCTTCTCGGGGCGCTTGCCACGCCTCTCTCTGCCCAGTCGCTGCAGCGTGGGTCCGCAGTCCTCATCAACGAGGTCCGCATCGACCAACCGAACGCGGACGACGACGAGTACGTCGAGTTCGTCAACCTGACGGCGTCGCCCTTCTCGCTGGACGGCTACAGCTACCTCGTCATCGGCGACGGCGCGGGCGGCAGCGGCGTCGTGGAGTCGATCACCACCTTTGGCGCGAGCGACGTCGTGCCTGCGAACGGCGTCTTCCTCGTCGCGGAGGATGGCAACACCTTCGGGGCCGTCGCCGACCTGATTGCGACGCTCGGCTTCGAGAACAGCGACAACGTCACGCACCTGCTCGTCAACGGCTTCACCGGCGCCAGCCAGGACGACCTCGACACGGACGACGACGGCACGCTCGACGTGACGCCGTGGATGTTCGTCCTCGACGCCGTCGCGCTGATCGAGACGGTGGGCTCGGGCGACCTGACGTATGCCGGTGCCTTCGGCGGCAGCGACGTCGGCCCCAGCGGCACCTTCGTGCCCGGCCACGTCTTCCGCGACACCACGTCCCCGTTTGCGTGGAACATCGGCGCGTTTGACCCGGCAGGCGGCAACGACACGCCGGGCGCAGCCAACGTGCCACCGTCCACGGACACCCGCATCTTCTTCGCCGCGAGCAGCGGCAGCGCGGGCGAAGGCGACGGGACGACAACGCTGACCGTCAGCATCACCAACCCCGATGCCTCCGTAGCTACCACCGTGGAAGTGGCCCTGACGAGCGGCGACGCGAGCGACCTCGGAGCGTACACGACGCAGACGGTCACCTTCGCCGCCAACAGCAGCGCCGACGAAACCGTGAACGTCACCATCACCGACGACATGGACATTGAGGGCACCGAAGCCTTCACCTTCACGCTCCAGAACGCGAGCGGCGGCGCGAGCGCGGCCGTCGGCACCCCAGACGCGTTCGACCTGACGCTCCTCGACAACGACACCATGTCGGGCAGCTTCGATATCGTCATCAACGAGATCCTCGCCGACCCCAACTCGTCCAGCGGCGACAACTTCGACACGGACGGCGACGGGACGGCTGAGGACGACGACGAGTTCGTCGAGCTCTACAACAACGGCAGCAGCGCAATCGACATCAGCAACTGGGAGATCTACGATGGCGCAGGCTTCCGCCACACCTTCACTGCGGGCACCGTGCTCAACCCCGGCGACTTCGTCGTGGTCGTGGATGCGTGGGACCCAGGCACGCCGCCGTCCGGCATCGTCGTTGCCAGCAATGGGTTCCTGGGCCTCAACAACGGGGGCGACTCGGTCTTCCTCTACAACCCGTCCTCGGGCGAGTACATCGTCGCGCGCTACAACGGCAACACCGCGGGCTTCCCCGGCCCCGTAGCCACGCTCGTCGGCGAGACCGACTTCGGGAACGACACCGACGGGCTGTCGCTCCAGCGCGCGCCCGACGGCTCGGCGACCATCGTGAGTTCGACGCCCAACCCGGGCAACGTCAACGTCCCGGTTGAGCTGACGGCCTTCGACGTGACGCTCGACGGCGAGGCGGCCCGTCTCGCGTGGACGACCGCGTCCGAGACGAACAACAGCGGCTTCGAGGTGCAGATGCGCACGCCGGAGACCGCCGCCTTCGCCCCGCTCGCCTTCGTGGAGGGGCGCGGCACGACGACGGAGACCCAGACCTACACCTTCCGCACGGACGCACTCGCGCCGGGTACCTACACGTTCCGCCTGAAGCAGATCGACTTCGACGGCGCGTTCGAGTACAGCCCGGAGGTCGAGGCCACGGTCACGCTCACGGAAGCGTTCCGACTCTCAGCGGCCTACCCCAACCCGGTCAGCCCGGCTGACCGCGCGCGGGTCACGCTGACGGTGCAGCAGCCGCAGTCCGTCACGGTCGCGCTCTACGACGCGCTGGGCCGCCACGTCGCCACGCTGCTCGACGGCCCGCTCGACGCAGGGCCGCCCGTTGTAGTTGAACTGGAAGGCCGCGCCCTCGCGAGCGGCGTCTACGTCCTCCGCGCGCGGGGGACCTCGTTCGTCGCCACGCAGCGCCTCGTGGTCGTACGCTGAGCGCTCTCCGGAGCCCTACTTCCACCCCTTCCAGCGGGCCTGCGCGTGTTTGCGTGCGGGCCCGCTGCGCGCTCAGCTGCGACGTGGCTACGTCGCGAGGCGCACGTCTCCGTAGGTCACGACCTCGCCCCGGCTGACGACCCGTAGCCGATACTCGGCCCCGCGCGGGAAGGTGAAAGCTCGTGCCCCCGTCGTTGGTTCACTGGCAGCCTCGAGACAACTCGTTCGCCTACCCCGCTGCGTCGGCTGTGGCGAGGTAGCGCCCGGGACGGATCTATCCGCGTTGCGGACCAACCTGCCCATGGTGGAGATCCTCGACGCAGCGCTGCGCTTGACGCATAAAGACCGAACCGTTCCTCTACCCAACCGCTGTCGCACTTTCGAGGGCCTGGGCGGTCGCTACGGAGTGCTTATCCTGGACAGGCTACTTGCTGTAGCAATTCTATGTCTTTGCCCAGTATGCGACCTCGGGATTTTTGCTGTCCCTTGATTGCGTCAAATGTGCGCCCGTGCCCCCACGATCGTCCCGATAACCTCACCGACCCGTTCCATACCCTGGAACTCTCGTGCTCCAGCTGAACTCCCGACCCCTCCTATGTCCGACCGCGCCCTCTCGCCTGCCGCCCCCCGCAAGCCCACCGGCAAGCCTGGCGATGGCCCGCACGACGGCTACTCGTTCGAGGCGTTGGCGAGGAGCTACAACTTTCTGAAGATCTCCAGCTTCGGCCGAGTTCTCTGCAACTTGGTTATGGACGAGTGCCAGCAACGCGGCACGACACCTCGCGTGCTCGACGTGGGCTGCGGGTTCGGAATTGCTCGCAGAACCTACTTCCAGCACGAGATTCGAGCGCACTGCGGAGAATTCTGGGGCATCGAGCCGGATGAGTCTGTAACGCCCGAAGATGGGCTGTTTGACCACTTTCAGCACGCGCTGATGGAGACCGCCACCCTTCCAGAAAACAACTTCGACGTGGCCTACTCGAGCATGGTGATGGAGCATGTGGCCGACCCAGAGGCGTTCCTAGCGGCCGTCGCTCGCTGCCTCAAGCCTGGCGGCACCTACCTTTTTCTCACTCCTAATGCTAAATGTTTTATCCCCTGGGCTGCCAAGGTGTGCCATAAGCTCGGCATCGATGACGCGGTCTTGCGGCTCGTGAAGCCGGCAGAGGCGATCGAAGAGTACCACTATCCTGTGCAATACCGCTTCAACACAGAAGCTGAGGTGGATGCGTACGCGACCCAGCACGGGTTCTTGTCTCCTGAGTATGTCTACATCGAAGGCCCTGCTATGCGCAACTATCTTCCGGGTCCGCTCCGCCCGATCTATTCGGCAATAGCCTGGAAGCACCGCACCTTTCCAAACCCGCGTAGCCTGGTGACCATGATTGGCCGACTCACGAAAGCTGGCTGAGGGACCTTGCACGCCCTGCTTCGAGCCTCTCTTACCTACGGCAAGCACCCTGTCCGTGCTCCCGCGCACTCCAGAGCTACCAGGTAATCCTGAGAAGCCCGTCGAGGTCGAACTACCGTGGAGCCACTGGCAGCACCCCCGGACAGCCCGTTCCCCTGTAACCCCCTGTAACCGGGCCTGCTACGGCGCGAGGCGCACGTCTCCGTAGGTCACGACTTCGCCCCGGCTGACGACCCGCAGGCGATACTCGGCCCCGCGCGGGAAGGTGAAGGCGCGCGCGCCCGTCGTAGGGTCGCTGCGGAACGGGTCGATCTGAACGGCCAATTGCGTGTCGCCCTGCCGATACTCCGCAAGGCCCACCAGGATGAACTGCTCGCCGAGGTCGAGCCGGGACCCGTTGCCGTTGATGTCGAACGAGGTCTCCAGTCTCAGACCACCCGTGAAGGCGGGGGGCTCAAGGACACGGAGCGTAAAGGTCAGGAGCTCACCGACGGGAATCGCCTCGCTCGGGGGCGTGTCGATGAAGAAGGCGGCGGCCTCGTAGCGAGGGCCGATCTGCCAGTCGTCGTTGCCGAGCCCGTTGGGAGGGAGGAAGGCTTCGGATGCGAAGTCGCGCTGGTCGGCGGACGTGTCGCACGCGGACCCGGCGAGCATCAGCAGAGCGAGCAGGCAGGCGCGGTAACGCATCGGACGGCGGAGTAGGGAGCGGAGGAAACGATGGGCGGAGGGCCGCGTAGCCCGGCCTCCTCCCGACGTGGACCTCGCCGCACGACGAGGCCCCTGCCTCGGTTCCGTATGCCGTCTCCGCCCCTCCCACCCCGCTTTTTCGCGCGCGACCTCTGCGTGTCTCTCGCGGGCCAGCCCGTCCTCCACGACCTGTCGCTCACCGTGCGGGCCGGGTCCGTCACGGCGCTCGTCGGCCCCAACGGCAGCGGGAAGACGACGCTGCTGCGGACGCTGGCGGGCCTCCTCCCTCACACCGGCCGCCTCGACCTCGACGGGCAGGCGCTCGCACGCTGGTCAGGGCGCGGGCGGGCGCAGGCACTCGCCTTCGTGCAGCAGCGCGCATCTCTGGCGTTCGACCTCAGCGTCCACGACTTCGTTGCGCTCGGCCGGACGCCGCACCGCTCGTGGCTCGCTGCGCCCTCCGAGGCCGACCGCGCCGCCGTGGACGCGGCACTCGCGACGACGGGCCTTGTGGCACTCCAGACGCGCTCGGCGCGGACGCTCTCGGGCGGCGAGCACCGGCGGCTACTCATCGCCCAGGCGCTCGCTCAGGACACGCCGACGCTCCTTCTCGACGAGCCCACCGCCCACCTCGACCTCCGACACCACCTCGACCTTGCCGCTCTCCTGCAGGACCTGCACGCGCAGGGTCGCACGCTGGTCGTAGCCCTGCACGAACTCGATCTCGCCGCGCGCCTCGCCGACCACGTGATCCTGCTGGACCACGGCCGCCTTGTTGCTGCCGGCCCGCCCGCGGAGGTGCTCACACCCGCGCACCTGCAGGCGGTGTTCGGCGTCACCGCTGTCGTCAACGCTACGGCCGAGGGCCTGCAGTTTGCCTACCGCCTCCCCGACGGCCCCGTCTCGGCTTCGGATTGACATCCGTTGGGCTGACTTCCGCTGGACTTCGATCTCGTTCGGATTGCGGCGGCACCCGAGGCGTGCTGCGGCGTAGGCGTCGTCCATTCTCCACGGCCCTTCTCTTCTGCCTCTCATGAAAGTCTACACCCGCACCGGCGACGACGGCACCACGGCGCTCTTCGGCGGCGACCGCGTCGCCAAAACCCACCCCCGCATCGACGCCTACGGCACCGTGGACGAGACCAACGCCTGCCTCGGCCTCGTGCGCGCCCACCTCCGCTCCATGACCGCCATCGGGGCGAACATCTACCACGGCGACGGCTTCTCCGACGCTGACTTCGCTCACGCCGACGGGCTCCTCGACCAGATCCAGCACGACCTGTTCGTGCTCGGTGGCGACCTCGCCTCGCCGCACGACACGAAGTATCCGGTTCCACGCATAACGCCTGCCCACACCACGGCGCTCGAAACGGCGATCGACCGGCTGGATGAGGATCTGCCCGCGCTGAAGCACTTCATCCTCCCCGGCGGCAGCGCCGCTGCTTCGGCACTGCACATTGCCCGGACGGTGTGCCGCCGCGCCGAGCGGCTGACCGTGGACCTCGCGCACCTGGAGCCGATCTCGGAGGCGTGCCCGCGCTACCTGAACCGCCTCTCGGACCTCCTCTTCACGCTCGCGCGCTGGGTCAACCACCGTGCCGGCGTCGCTGAGACCACCTGGGTCCCCGTCGAGCGCTGAGCGTGCGGGCACCGCAGCATCGGCCTCACGGTATCGGCCTGGGTGCGAACCCTCAGGCTTCGCCGCCGGGGCCGCCGAAGAACTGGATCGGCTCCGCGCGCCCCTCGCCGATGGGGCCGAACTGCGCCTCGTACTTCCCAATGTTGTCTTCCAGCGCGCCGAGCAGGCGCATGGCGTGCTGCGGCGTGATGACGATGCGGCTCTTGACGCGCGCCTTCGGCAACCCAGGCATCACGCGGATGAAGTCGAGGATGAACTCCTCGGGCGAGTGCGCGATCATGACGAGGTTGGAGTAGATCCCTTCGGCCTGCTCCTCGTTGAGCTCGATGTTGAGCTGGGGGCTTTTGGGCGCGGTCTCGGGGGCGTGGTCGTCGGACATGGAAGGGCTGGGCTGAAGGGCAAGGACGGGAACCGAAGGTACGGCGTGCCCTTTGCTTGCTGCCCCGGTGCACTCCTGATTTAGCTCGACGCGATGCGCGCGCTCCCCCTCCTCTTTGCGGTCCTGGTCTGCCTCGCCGGGGCAGCTCCAAGTCTGGCCCAGTCTGCGCTGCCGATTCGCTGCGGCGACCTCTCGTTCGAGGACGAGGTGCGCGCCGCGGGGGGGCAGTACGGAACCGGTAACCAGGGCGCCCTGCCGCTCCTCGCCGACGCCGGGATCAACACGGTCCGCCTCCGCCTATGGCATACGCCCGTGCCTGGCCGCGACGACCTCGCCGACGTGCTCGCCGCCGCTGCCCGCGCCCAGGCGTCTGGCCTCGACGTGCTCCTGGCACTGCACTACTCGGACACGTGGGCGGACCCCGGTCAGCAGACGAAACC
>JBCCRG010000063.1:0-11499 GCA_039208155.1 Bacteroidota bacterium
AAGCGCCCCGGCCTGGAGAGCATTCCCCCAACGAGCGATGCGGCCGGGTCCGCGAGGGCGAGCACGAGGAAGGCCGTCTGCAGCGCGAACACGCGCCCGGCGTCGAGCGTCCAGCACGCCCACAGCGCCACGAGGAGCGCGATGGGAAACACGACCGTCCCGAGGCTGCGCCGCTCGATGCTGTGCATGCCGCGGAAGACGCCGCGTGGAATCGCCCAGAGGTTGACCCCGATGAAGCCGGTTGCGAGGACGTAGATCCAGAACGGCGCGCCGAAGACGAGCGGGCACCCGGCCACGGCGAGGCCCGTCCAGGCGTGCACCACACGCCGTGACGCCTCGCCTGACCAGCCGCCTGCACGCAGCGCTTCGCCGAGGCCGACGCCCACGAGCAACACGCCGCCGAACACCCAGAACCAGCCGAAATCGCTCATGCCGAATCCGCTCATGGGCGCGAAATTACACCGCCGCGCCCCACCCTCGTCGTTCTACTCCCAGAGCCGCTGCAGCGGGAGCCGCACGGTGCCCTCGAACGTGGTGACGGAGGAGCGCACGCTGAAGGCCAGCCCCTCCTGAGGCAGCGTCCACACGTGGCGCCAGCGGAGCTGCACCCAGTCGTTCCCCAGCCCCACGACCAGGCCTGGCTCCACGATCCACCCGGCCGTCTGTCCGTCGCGCAGGGCCGCGTCCCGACTCGCCACCGTGAGGTCGTAGTCGAGCCGGGCGACCCGCGTCGTCAGCCCCAGCATCGACCGGAATCCACCGGTGTCCTGGTGCTCTGCCACGAGGCTCAGCGTGCCGAAGGGAGCCGTGTAGTCGCCCGACTCCTCGACGAAGATCGGGTCCCGCACGAGGCCGTCGAAGCCCTGCGTCTGCGAGGTGCCGGACGCGAGGCCGCCGCTCAGTTCGACCCAGCCGCGCACGGCGTCGCTCAGAAGAAACGCGTGGCTGGCCCCGAGTCCGACGTACCAGCCCTGGTGCTCCCGTCCCGCGCTTGAATCCGGTGCCGCTTCGGATTCCCCGCCCACATACGCATAGACCCCGAGTGGCGCTCGCACGACGACTGAGCCGGTCAGCACGCCGGTACTGGGCAGGTGCGCGTTGGCTGCAATGCCTGGCTCGTCCAGCAGCACCACGGGGTGCGGCGTCGGCGCGTAGATCGGCGGTGGCGCGCAGCCAACCGAGAGCATGATCGCAAGCGCCCCCAGGGCGACGAGTAGAACGGCGGTCCTGTGCATGGATGCGTTCAGAACTGAAGGCGCAGGCTCGCCACGGGGGCCAAGTCACCGTTGGCATCAGGCACGAGGGCGAGGTTGCTGTCGAGGCGTAGGTTGTGCAGCCGGGCGGTCAGCATCGCGTCGAAGGCGCTCGCGACGTGGTTGAACACGATCACGGCGGTGGCCCGTGAGGCGTTGCGGAGGAAATCGTTGGCCTCATCGTGGGCGTCGGCGTAGGCCTGAAACTGCGCCGTCGTGGCGTCCGCGTTGGCGGGGATCTGACCATCGGGATACGCCTGGCGGTAGTCCTCCCAGCCAGGGTTGAATTGGGCGTACTTGCCGATGAGCTCGTAGTACTGCTGCTCGCCGAAGAACGGGAGGGCATGCGAGAGTGCCACGCCGGAGGCGGAGGTACTCCTATCCTCGCCTGCGCGGATGGCCCCGATGAGGCGTCGCACGGCGGCCTCCTGGTCGGGGCTCCAGGCACCCGGGTTCCGGAAGTCCACCCCGGCGACCCCATCTAGGGCGTCGCTCAGCGCCCCGGCATCACCGCCGAAGCCGTCGTAGCCGAGCAACCACGTGCCGTAGCGCGCCGGGCTCCAGCCCGCGTGGGCCTGCGCCTGGAAGGCGCGCTCGCCGTCGAGGCCCTGCCCGCGCCACGAGGCATACCCTGCCCAGAGCGCCACTTCGAGACCTGCGTAGACCGCCGCCCGCACCCAGTTCCGGTTGTAGGCCTGTCCCGCGCCCGGCAGCGCCGCCGACAGCAGGAGCGCGAGCGGTACGCTGCGCCTCGCCTCCGGCAGGGCCTCGCCGTCCCACATCGCGCCTTCGTCCTCGTCCCATCCCTGGAGCACAAGGTCGCCGTGCAGGTAGCCCGTGACCACGACCGAGTCGGGCGCACTCGCCATCGCATGGAGCGGCAGCAGCGCGAGAAGGGCGAAGAGAAACCGGCGCATGGCGGCAGGAGGCGAGACGGCGTGGCTGGCAAGTATACCCGGAATCACTCCGACCGTCCAGTCTCTTTCAGGTGCCGTTCGGCTAGTTGTACGCGTCCGCCGCGTTCGTCGGCAGTTCGGCCCCGCCGACTTCTGCGAGGACGGTCTCGTCGAGTTCGCAGACGTGGATGCGCCCGCCGGGGTAGCCCGCGTCGCCGCCGTTGAGGTAAGACGTGGCGACGGCGCGCGTGAACTCGTCGGCACGGGAGCGGCGAAGGTGCGCGAAGTCGGGGAAGTCGTCGTCGTTGCACAGGAACGACGGCGTGCGGACGTAGCGGAGGCTCTGCTCCTGGCGGTAGGCGGTGAACACCTCCAGGCTCTTCAGCTGGTTGGGCGAGCCGAAGCGGATGATGCCGTAGGAGCCCATCGGCACATCGAAGAAGACGACCTCGCCGCCCTCGGCCCGCACCAACTCGACGATGCTCGCGACAGCCGTGCGGTCCCAGTCGTCCACGGGCGCAGCGATGTCCTCGGCCATGCGCGTCTCGAAGCGGACCAGGTCGCGCGTGAGCTCGATCCCGGCCTCGTCGCAGCGGACGCCGCCGTCGGTGCTCATGTCGGCTTCTTCGCAGTCCTCGTCTTTGGTCTCCGTCGCCCCCTTGGCGGCTCCGAACGTGCGGTTGAGCGCTGCCTCGAACTTGTTGGTGAGCGCGTCCCAGTAGCGCGTCGAGAGGAGCAGCGACGAGCCGATGGCGGCCACCTTCGTCTCCTTCGTGTCGGTGGACGAGAGGACGTAGCGCGGGAGGTCGCCGACGCGCATCGGCGGGCCGAGCAGTTCGGGCCAGGCCTCCTTCGCCCACTCGCCGTCCCACGTGTTGGTCTGCGTGAGCCCGAGCGGGGCCTCGATCATGACCGTCGTCCCGTTGAGCGAGCCGGGGTAGTCCGTGGCGAGGTTGCGGAGGTGGAAGTAGTGCTCGATGAGCGTCGAGTAGCCTTTGCCCTGGTCAATGGCCAGCGGGCGCGTGCCCGTGCGCTCCTCGACCACGTCGGCGAAGACGCCCGGCTCGACGGCCGCCGCCACGCGCGAGGATCCGACGAAGAGGTAGTCGATGGGCCGGTCGTTGGCCGCAGCCGTGCGCGCCTTGTGGTAGAAGTCGACGTGCTTGGCCTGCCCCCGGAACATGTCGGCGGCGACCACGCGGATGCCGAACTCCATCAGCAGCACGGGGATCAGCACGATGAGCAGCCCACGCCCGAGGAGGCGTACGAGGTCGCGGCCCATGTTCGGGTTGAGGCGGTCCTGCTGGACGTCCTCGCGGATCTCCTCGCTGTGGACGGAGACGTCGTGGACGAGGGAGCCAGCGTCGGCCCCGTCGCCCTCGGTGTTCGGTCGGATGTCGGTCGAGTCACTCATGTCGATGCGTGTTCAATGTGTAACGTTGAAGGTGCAAGGTTTGTCCATCACATTCAACCTTGAACCTTTCACCTTCAACACCCCTAGAACTGGAAGTAGATGAACTGCTCGTTGTCGAAGACGCCGAAGAAGAGGATGATGAAGAGCAGCCCCCAGTAGAGCGTCCAGCGCAGCGCCGTCGGCATCTTGGCGAGGAGTCCGCTGATCGAGTGGCCGCGCTCCTGGATGACGTGTACCGATTCGAGGAGCAGGATCATCGCGATGCTGATGGCCATCATGGCAGGCGTGAAGCCGTCCACCATCCACGCGCCGAAGCCTTCCCACGGCGTCTTGGCCCAGGTGACGTAGATCGAGAGGCCATCCGACACCGACTGCGAGCGGAACCAGGTGCCTGTCACGTAGAAGAGGCCGAACGTACCGATGATGCTCGTGACGTAGCGGAACCGCCGGACAAGGTTCAGCGAGGGCCGTAGGGTGAAGCCGCGCGCGGCGACGGGAGCAGGGGCCGGGATGCTGCGCGTGCCCGGCTTGCGTCGGCGCATCGGGGCGGTCTGCCCGGTGAGCGTCTTCTCGACCCAGCGCCAGTTGTTATCGCGCCACCTCCGGGTGGTCACGCTCGCGATGATGATGAGCCCGTTGAGGACGCCCCAGATGGCGAACGTCCAGGACGCGCCGTGCCAGATGCCTGTGAGGAAGAACACGATCAGCACGTTGCGGAACGCCTTCATGCGGCCCCGGCTGCCGCCGAGCGGGAAGTAGACGTAGTCGCGGAACCAGTCCACCAGCGTCATATGCCAGCGCCGCCACAGCTCCGCCGTCGACGTGGCGAAGTAGGGCCGGTTGAAGTTCTGCGACAGGTCGTAGCCCATGATGCGCGCCGCACCAATGGCGATGTCACAGTAGCCTGAGAAGTCGCAGTAGACCTGGTAGGCGAAGAACGCGCCCGCTATGATGATCTGCCCAGACGACGCGTTCGGGATATCGGCGAAGAGGATGTTGACGTAGACTGCCACCCGGTCCGCGATGACGAGCTTCTTGAAGAAGCCCCAGGCCATCAGCCGCAGGCCGCTCACGGTGCGGTCGTACGAGAAGTCGTGCTTGCGGAAGAACTGCGGGAGCAGGTTGCCCGAGCGCTCAATCGGCCCCGCGACAAGCTGCGGGAAGAAGGTCACGTAGAGCGCAAAGATGCCGAAGTGCTTCTCGGCCTCGACCTTCCCACGGTACACGTCGATGGTGTAGGCGAGCGTCTGGAACGTGTAGAACGAGATACCGACGGGAAGCAGCAGGTTGAACGTCGGCGTGTCGATGTTCCAGCCGAGCAGGTCGGCCAGCCCGCCGACGTTGGTGCTCGCGAAGTCGAAGTACTTGAAGAAGAACAGCAGCCCCAGGTTGGCCATGAGGCTCGCCCAGAGGAAGGGGCGGCGTTCTCGCTTGGTCCCTCGCGCGCTCATCGCCCGGGCCGCGAAGTAGTCGACCGTGGTTGAGAACCAGATCAGGCCGAGGTACGACCACTCCCAGAGGCCGTAGAAGAGGTAGCTCGCGAGCAGGAGCAGGCCCCAGCGGTACTTGTACGGCAGCGCGAAGTAGAGCGCCACCACCGCCGGGAAGAAGAAGACGAAGTCGAGGGAGTTAAAGAGCATCGGGGGCGCTGGAGGGCGAGCGCTGGGCTACCGCGAGGCAGCGGACGGAGGGCGGCGAGCTAGGGGATTCCCGCAAGCGCGCAAGTCTAGCCGTTTCAGGCAGCAGGCGCAAGCGAGGTGTGTGAGGAAGCGGTTGGCTTTTGGCTGTCAGCTATCGGCAGGCACGAGGGTGGTTTTGAGAAGCCGACGGCTGACAGCCGATAGCTTTCAAGCAACAGCCTCTTGCAATACCTCCGCCACTTCGCGAGCGACGCGGCCGGTGCCGAAGCGGGTCTCGGCGTCGGTGCGGGCGGCGGCGGCCATGGTGCGGGTGCGGCTGGGGTCGGCGAGGAGGGCGGCGAGGGCGGTGCGGAGCGCAGCGGCATCGCCGGGCGGAACGAGGCGGCCGGTTGCGCTGTCGTCGGGGGCATCGGTCAGGATCTCGACGGCCCCGCCTGCAGCCGTGGCGACGACGGCGCGCTCAGCCAGCATCCCTTCGACAATCACCCGGCCAAAGGGCTCAGCCGCCACGGATGTATGGGCCACGATGTCGCAGCAATGCAACAGAACCGGCACGTCATCGCGGAAGCCGGCGAACGTGACGCGGCCCGCCAGCGACGATGCGGCGGCTCGGGCCCGCAGCGTCTCAGCATAGGCGCGGTCCTCGGGGAAGATGGCGTCGCCCACGACGAGCGCCTGCACGCCGGGCAGGCCCAGACTGCCATTCGTACCGGCGAGCGCGTCGAGCAGCACGTGCTGCCCCTTCCACGGCGCGAGGCGACTGAACACACCCACGATGGGTCGCTCGTCCAACCCCAACTCAGCTTTCGCTTTGGCGACTTGCGCGACGGTCACCGCATCAAACGGCGCGGCATCGATGCCGTTGAGCACCACGCGGACGAGGCCGGGCTTGCCGCCTGCCTCCACAAACGCATCGGCGGTCGCCTGGCTGTTGCAGATCACAGCAGCAGCGAAGCGGTTCGCGAGCGTGATCGCGACGGTACGGTTAGCGCGGCTGAAATGGTCAGCCGTCATCACGTCGCGGAGGTGCCACACCACGGGCCGCCGCGCCAGCGGAGCCGCGAGCGCCGCCGTCACGAACGCCTTCTGCGAGTTGGCGAGCGCCACGTCGAAATCGCGCAGCCGCTTCGCCACCCGCCGCGCTTGCGCCCCGATGGCGGGCACCACACCCAGCGCACCCGCGAGTCCTCCATCGCGCGTCACGTCAAGAAGCGCTTGCGGCGCATTGAGGACCTCGACGGCCACGCCCGCTTCGGAGAGCCGGTCGCGGAACGGGCCGTCGGCGTAGAGCGCCACCACGCTCTCCGGCCCCGCTTCTCGTGCGATGTCGAGCAGCGACAGCTCCGCTCCGCCGAGCACCGCCGCGTGGTCGAGGAAGAGCGTGCGCGGGAAGGTCGTAGGTCGCAGGTCTAAGGTCGCAGGTCGCACGTTGAAGGTCCCTGGATCGTAGAAATTGAGAAGCTTCCTGACCTGTGACCTACGACCTATGACCTGCGACAACGCGTTGGTAGACCTCCGCCGTCTTCGCTGCGATGACGGGCCAGTCGAAGGTCGCGCGGGCGTAAGCCTGGCAGGCGGCGGCATCGAGCAGCGGGCGGGCTCCTGTGAGCGCTCCCGCGAGCGCGTCAGCGATGGTCGCTGGCTCGGCATCGGCGAGGATGAGCGATTGGTCGAGGCCGCGTACCGTCTCGGGGAGGCCCCCGACGGGTGTCACGAGCACGGGCGTCCCGGCTGCGAGCGACTCGATGGTGATCAGCCCGAAGCCTTCGAGCGCGACCGTCGGGACGATGCTCACGTCGGCGGCGCGGTAGGCGAGCGGGAGATCGGCGTCGGGCACGAAGCCGAGGAGGGTCACGTGGTCCGTCAGCCCCCGCGCCTCGATCTGCGCCTGCAGCGTGCTGGCCAGCGCGCCCTTGCCTGCGATCATCACCTGCACGTCGGGCACCTGCTGGCGGATGGTCTCGACGGCCTCGATCAGCCCTTCGAGGCCCATGCGCGGCTGGAGGCGGCGCACCGCCAGCACCGTCGGGCGATCCGTAGGCCAGCCGAGCAGTTCGCGCGCTTCCTTCCGGCTGAGGGTGGAGTCGAACGCCGCCGCATCGACGCCGCCGGGGACGATCTCGATCTTGGACAGCGGCACCTCGTAGCGCCGGTGGAGCACATCGCGGAATGCCTCCGAGAGCACGATGAACCGATCCGCGCGGCGGTAGACCTGCATCTCCAGTTCCCACTTCGCGCGCGCCGCGAGCCCGGACGCCCCTTCGACCGCGCCCTCATCCGACCATGGGCCGTGGAAGTGGACCACGAGCGGCTGGTCGTTCATCGCGCCGAGGAGCGGGGCCGTGTAGAGCGCGAAGTGGCTCACGAGCACATCCGGACGCAGCGCCTGGAGCATCCGACGGCCTGTCGTGCGCGCCTGCCAGAGCCGCGTCGGCATCGGTGCATCGATACGCGCGCAGGCACGGACGCGGCCGTTCGTCTGCGCCGCCAAGCCCGTTGACCCGGCCACGATGCCGTGCACGCCGACGCCCGCCTCGGGCAGCGCCTGCATCAGGTGGTAGTACATCCGGTTGAGCCCGCCCGCCTGCTCAGGAAACCAGCCCATGCCGACCTGCAGCGTGAGGAGCGTCGCGGGCGTGGACGGCGAGACCGGTAGCGCGGCAGGGCTTGGCAGCATAGCTCGGGAGGTCGCTCAGGAAGTAGGGGTAGGTACGGGCGGCGGGGTGACCCCGCAGGCGTCGATCAGCGCGGCGTAGACAGCGTTGGCCTGGGCGAGGAGCGCGGCTTTGCTGTCGAGATCGGCCTGCTTCTCGGCGCGGCGGCGCTCCTGTTCGGGGTTTGTCGCCTTGCGCGCGGCGCGGATGGCCTCCACGTCAGCGCTCGCGCCATCGCCCGTGACGGCCATGCCCGCGACGGCCGTACCGGTCGCGAAGGCCGTGCCGAAGCGCACATTCACGTCAGCCACGACGCCGCCGAAGTCGTGGATCGTCCGGTCGAACGGGCTCAGCACGATCCCGTCGGCGACGGGCAGCAGCGCGCGGTAGAACGCGACGTAGCCGCGCAGCACCTGCGCCACGTCCAGGTGCGGCCACCGGGCGGTCGTGGAGAGGACGGCCTGTGCAGGCTCGCGGATCGTCACCACCGTCGGGAGGTCGCGGCGCACGGCGCGCACGATCTGCGCGGCGGCGTGCATGTGGTGCGACATCGCCACGTCGCGCGTCTGCCAGCTCTTGAAGAGGTCGGCCGCGTACGAGTTGGCCGAGCCCTGGAAGCCGTCGATCACGAGCTCGGTGTCGGCGCGGAGCCGGTGCTCGCGGGCGTCCTGCGCGCCGTAGCGCAGTCCCGATTTGATCTGGTCCCACCAGATGTACGGCTGGTAGAGCCAAAACAGCGACGGGTCCGACGAAAGCCGGGTGCGGAGGTCGAAAATGAGACGGCGCAGGGGCATGGAGACAAGGCTACCAAGAAACGCGCCGGATTCAAGCAGACGAGGGCACCGAATGCGACGGATTCGCCACACCTTCGCGGGCCGCACGTCCGGGCTTCGCCCTCCCAGCGACCTCGCCCCCAGCCACGTCGTCAGCGACCGCCTCGAACACGGCGACGTAGGCGCGGGCCATGCGCGTCCACGTGTGCTGCTCGGCGATAGCGCGTCCGGCCTGGCCCATCTGAGCACGGAGGTCGGTGCCCTCAGTGAGGCGACGCATCGCCGCAGACAAGCCACGCACGTCGTCGGGGTCGTCGAGGACGATGCCCGCGTCAGGTGTCACGAGCGCCGAGGCACCAGCCGTGGACGCCGTGACGATGGGTTTTGCGGTCGCCATAGCTTCGGTGACGACGAGCCCGAACGGGTCGTAGCGCGACGGGAAGACCACGAAGTCGGCCGCCTGCATCAGCGCGGGGAGATCGCGGCGGAAGTCGAGGAAGAGGACGCGGTCGCTCACGCCCAACGCCTCCGCGAGCGCCGGGTACGGGCTGCCTGCCACACGTCCAGCGACGGCGAGGTGCAGTCCGGGTACGTCAACCAGCGCACGGAGCGTGCCGTCGAGGTTCTTGCGCGGCGTGCGGATGTCGCCTACGAACAGCGCGACGGGCTTCGTTCCGGGGAGCCCCAACGCGCGGCGCTCTGCTGTCGGGACTTCGGCGGGGCGGAATTCCTCCACGTCCACGCCGTTGTTGATGACGGCGATCTTCTCCGGCGCGATGCCGATCTCGACGAGTTCGTCGCGGACGCGCTCGGCGACGGCGATCACGCGGCGGGCCTCCGCGAAAGCGCGGCGTTCGAGGCGGGCGTTGGCCGCCGTGTAGAGCTTGTGGTACGCCCCGAAGACGCCGCCGCGCAGCTTCGAGACGTGGACCGGCGACTTCAGCCAGGCGCCGTGCACGAAATGGACCGCATTGACATCGGCACGCGCAAAGGTCACGAAGCCATTCGCCACGACCAAGTCCAGCGTGCTCCGGTTAGCCTCGATCCAGCGGGCGCTGCGGCGGGCGAAGACATGGTTCTTGACGAGCTGCGTCGGCCCGCGCCCCGGCGCGATGTGCTGCCACGTCACGCCGTCGCGCGCCGCGAGGGCGTCGTCCACCCGCGCCGCGACGAGCACGACCTCGTGGCCCGCGTCCAGCAGCGCGTGCGCGACCTCGGCGTTGACGCGGCCCTGGCCGTCGCCTCGGATCAGGTTGTGCGTGACGAGGGCGAGGCGCATCAGGCGGGCACGAGTTCGGCTTCCTCGGTGGGGGCGTCCGGCTCAGCCAGCCCTGCTTTCTCGGCCGCAAGCTCTTCGCGCCGCGCCGTCGTGAACTGGTCGAGCGCGCCGATCATGAACCAGCAGAAGGCCGCGAGGAAGTACTCGGTCCCGCGCGTCCACCCGCCGATGCGTATCAGCAACATCCCACCGATGGCCAGCGCGAGCGGCGTTCGCACGGAGAGGTAGTACCAGAACGAGTTCCACCCGACGATGAACAGGATGCCGCCGTAGATCACCATCCCGAGGAGCCCGAGCGACAGGATGAAGTTGGTATAGTCCACCTCGCTCGACGTGCGGTTGCCGCCGAACTTCTTCGACGCAGGCGTGGTCGAGCCGAGGCCGATGCCGAGCGGGTTTGAGAAGCCAGAAAGGAAGCCGCGCTGCACCATGTCGCTGTGCTTCCCGACCGTCGAGGTCTCGGCCTCCATCGGGTTCAGGAGCCCGTCCGCGTTGCGCCCCACGAGCATGTCGGCGGCCTCGTTCTCCACGTTCATCTCGGAGACCGCCGTCAGGCTGTATGACGCCGCGCCGACCATGATGACCGCCGCGAGAATCAACCGCGGCATCCACGACGCCTTACTCTGGCTCGTGATCGCCCACACGATCGGGAAGAGCGCGAACACCTTCACCATCGGCCCACGGCTCCCGATCAGGAACAGCGCGACCACCATGAAGCCCACGATCGGTATCAGGTCGAGCCGCTTGCGCGTGGACACGAGCGCCCACGCCGCCACGATGGCCATCATCAGGAAGCCCGCGTACTCGGACGCCGCCGTGAACCAGGAGAACGGGCGCACCACGTCGTCCGCGACCCACAGCGAGGAATACCCCTCCGTGTCGATCCACTCCTGCTCGAAGGGCAGGAAGCCGACGAACACCTGGTACGTCCCGAGGATGCCCGCCAGCACGCCGATCACAGGCAAGCCGACGAACACGAGCTTGCGCACCATCTCCTCGGTGGCGTAGACCTGCCCGAGCCAGTACCAGCACACCGGCACGATGGTGAAGAGCGCGCCCGCGATGCCGACGCTGATGCCGCCCTGCTGCGGGTTGAGGATCTGCAGCGTCATCAGGATGAGGAACGCCACGACCCACTTCGAGAGGGTGCTATCGAAGCGCAGCGAGCGCGTCGCGACGAGCGAGGCCATCATGAGCACCACCACCAGGGGCGGCACGAGCAGGATCGGGTCCTGGCCCGTGTGCGGGTAGGTGATCGTGATGAACCGCCGGAAGTCCCCGAAGAAGCAGAGGATGCCGAGCAGCACCACGATCATGAGGCGCGGCGTGACGCTCGCGGCGGCCATGAGCGCGAAGAGCATCCCGCCTGCGATGGCGAGACGCGCCTGGCCCGTGCCGACGGCGTAGGCGCAGAAGAGCGCCATGCCGAGCGTGACGAAGACCGGCGAGAGGGCCGACCGCTGGGAGGCGCTGAGGCCGAAGGTGGAACCGAGGGTGCTCATGCGATGCGGGATCGGGCGGTCAGGAGCGAACGGTGGCGGTCACGAGCGCCGCCGCGTCGCGGGCGAGGCGCTCGGTGCTGAACTGGGC
>JBCCRG010000064.1:0-11472 GCA_039208155.1 Bacteroidota bacterium
GATGCGATGCCGCGATGCGATGCCGCGATGCGATGCCGCGATGCGATGCCGCGATGCGATGCCGCGATGCGATGCCGCGATGCGATGCCGCGATGCGATGCCGCGATGCGATGCCGCGATGCGATGCCGCGATGCGGTGTTTCGCCTTGCACGGGGCGGGGTGCGCACGTATCGTGCGGCGTGGACCGTACCCGTAGCCTCATGCCGTTCCGTGCCTTCGCCTTGCTCGCTGCTGCGGCCCTGCTGCTCGGGGCCTCGGAGGCGCACGGGCAATACTTCGGCTTCGGGAAGAACCGCGTCCAGTACGAGACGCAGGACTGGAAATACCTCCAGTCCGACCACTTCGATATCTACTACTACGACCCCGGCGGTGAGTACCTAGCCGACTTCACCGCGCGCGCGGCCGAGGACGCCTACGTCCAACTCGTCGAGCTCTTCGACTACGAGATCACGCAGCGCGTGCCGCTGCTCGTCTACCAGAGCCACCGCGACTTCGCCGTCACCAACGCCGTCGATCTGCCGGTCTACGCCGAGGGCATCGGCGGCGTCACGGAGCTGTTCAAGAACCGCATCGCGATCCCGTTCACCGGCGACTGGCGGGACTTCCGCCGCGTGATCCACCACGAGCTAGTCCATGCCGTCGTCAACGACATGTTCTACGGCGGCTCGCTCCAGAGCGTGCTCCGTAACAACATCCAGCTGCGCATCCCGCTGTGGTTCAACGAGGGCATCGCCGAGTACGCCGCCCAGGGCTGGGACACCAACTCCGACATGTGGGTCCGCGACGCCGTGCTGGAGGACTATCTCCCGCCGATCCAGTACCTCAACGGCTATTTCGCCTACCGCGGCGGGCAGTCGGTGTGGGACTACATCGCGGAGCAGTATGGACGCGAGAAAATCGGCGAGATTCTCCAGCGGTTGCGCGTGAGTCGGTCCGTCGAGGGCTCGTTCCGCCGCGCGACGGGACTGGGGCTGAACGAGCTCTCCGAGCGCTGGCACGACGCGCTGCGGGCGGTCTACTTCCCGGAGGTCGCCGCGCGCGAGGACCTCGGTGCTATCGGGCGGGCGCTCGTGACGACGGACAACGGTGGCTACTACAACACCAGTCCCGCCATCAGCCCGCAGGGCGACCGCGTCGCGTTTCTCACCGCGAAAGACGGGCTCTTCGATGTTTACGTCGTCGAGGCCCGGCGCAACGCGCGGCCGAAGAAGCTGATCGACGGGCAGACGAACCCGCAGTTCGAGAGCCTGCGCATCCTCACGCCTGGCATCGCCTGGAACCCGGGCGGGACGCACCTCGCCGTGGCGGTGTCGAGCGGGCCCGACGAGGCCGTGGCGCTCGTGGAGGTCGCTACGGGCCGGGCGCGGCACTACCGCCTCGATGGCATCGACGCGGTCCTGAACGTGGCCTGGCATCCGGACGGCGACGTGCTCGCGCTGACCGCGACGCGCGGGCCGCAGTCGGACCTCTACGTGCTCGACCTGGAGACGGAGGCGCTCACCAACCTCACCGACGACCTTTGGACGGAGCATGAGCCTGCGTGGGTGCCCGACGGCAGCGGCCTCGTCTTCCACTCCGAGCGCGGCCCGCACACGCGCGTTGGCCAGGCGCTCCCTGACACGTTCGCCATCCGCGACCACGCCTACGGGCAGTACGACCTGTTCCTGCTGGCACGCGACACCGTCTCGGGAGCCTGGGCGCAGGACGCCGAGCGCCTCACCGACGACACGCTGTGGGACGAGACGAGCCCCACGTTCGCGGACGACCCGGACGAGGTGCTCTTTATCTCAGACAGCAACGGCATTCCCAACCTGTACGTGCTCAGCCGCTCAACGGGCGTGGTGCGGCCCGTGACGGATCTCGCGGTGGGCGTCACGCAGGTGTCGGCAGCAGCAAATGGGACGCGGGCCGTCGTGAACGCGCTCAAGGAGGGCGTGCCGTCGCTCTACCTCCTCGCGCGGCCCTTCGAGCGGACGCTGGAGCGCGACACGCTCGCCCCGAACGTGTGGGCGCAGCGCATGCAGCCCGATCGCCAGGCTCCTACGCTCGCCATCGCCGCCGCCTCGACCGTCGAGGGCAACCCGCTCCTGCGCGACGCCGCCGACGGCCGGCCCTTCGACGCGCGGCCGCACGAGGGCGGCCCGCTCCCAGAGCCCGCGCTACCCGAGTCCGGTCTGCTGGCGAACGCGGACACGACCAGATTGCTGCCGGACTTCACCTTTGCGTTCGAGAACGAGGTCGAGACGGGGACGAACGGGGACGGCTTCGAGGTCGAGCGCGCCGTCGCGCGCACCGCCGACCGCACGGATTCGACGACCACGGACGCGCTCACGGTGGACTTCCGCAGCTACACTTTCGGCGCGGCGTTCGACGAGGCCAACGCCCGCGAGCGGGAGGTCATTGCCGAGGAGCAGTTCGCCCCGCAGGACAACGTGGACGAGGACGGCGACTACAAGCCGCGCCGCTACAAGCTGCGCTTCTCGCCCGACCTCGTCTACGGTAACGTCGGCTACGACACCGTCTTCGGCGTCCAGAGCGTCACGCAGATGCTGTTCTCGGACGTGCTCGGCAACCACCAGATCGCGCTCGCGACGAACCTCCTCGTCGACCTGCGCAACTCGGACTACCTGCTCAGCTACCGCTACCGTCCCGGCCGCACCGACTGGAGCTTCCAGGCCTTCCACCTCGCCCGCGAACTGCCTGACTTCAACACCCGCCGCGTCTTTCGCTACCGCAACTACGGCGCGACGCTCGGGGCGCAGTACCCCTTCTCGAAGTTCAGCCGCCTCGACGCCTCCATGTCGGTGCTCGGCGTCCAACTCACCGACCTGACCGACCTGGGCGCGCGCAGCCGGACGCGGACGTTCCTCTTTCCGAGCGTCACCTACACGAACGACACGACGGTGCCAGGCTTCCTCTTCCCGCAGTCTGGGCGACGCTATGCCGTGAGTCTCGCGGGCAGTCCGGGCCTCTCGGTCACGTTTGCCACCGTGCTGGCCGACGCGCGGCAGTACGTCGGGCTCGGCTTCGGCTACGGCTTCGCGTTCCGGCTCTCGGGCGGCGCGTCCCTCGGGCCGAACCCGCAGCGGTTCTATGCCGCGGGCGTGCAAAACTGGATCAACCCGCAGTTCTTCCAGATCCCCATCGAGGACGAGGACGACTTCGTGTTCGGGACGCCCGTGCTGCCGCTCCGAGGCTACGGCTTCAACGAGGGCAACGGCCCCGACGGCGGCTCCGGCGACCGCTTCGCGCTGGCGAACGCCGAGTTCCGCTTCCCGCTCTTCGCCGCCATCCTGCCCGGTCCGCTGCCGGTCTTCCCACTCTACAACCTCCAGGGCGTCGGCTTCGTGGACGCCGGGGCCATCGTCAACGACTCCTACTCCGCCTTCCGCACCAACGCCGATGGCCAGCGCGTCTTCGACGATCTCCTCGTGGGCGCGGGCGTCGGGCTGCGGACCATCTTCCTCGGCTACCCGATCCGCCTCGACTGGGCCTGGCCCTACGACGGCCGCACGTTCGGCGACCGCACGCTCTACTTCTCCATCGGCCTCGACTTTTGAGCGCTTCCCACTAGACCCACACGTCGTTCCTATCACAGCCTGACATGCGCATGAGAATGCTAGCCTTCCCCGTACGTTTGATGCTTCTCCTCGTCCTGTGCAGCAGCGGTTGCTCCGCGTTCGAGGACGAAGTAGACGACCGCTCCATACCCGTGGTTGGGTTCCAGGTCGAAACCCAGACGAGTCAGTCCGTGCGTTTCCTCGTCACGGGGACCTGGACGGATACCTGCGGCACGTTTTCGCGCTTCGAGACGAGCCGCAGCGATCGGGCATACGTGGTCACGATGTACGGAGCGCGGCCGGCTGAGGCCAGGGTGTGCGGTGACGCGATAACGACTATCTCAGCAACGTGGACCACGGAGGTGCCGAGCGCTGGGGCCTACACGTTCCAGTTTCGCCGTGAAGGCGCGGCGCCGCTCGACACGACGCTCGTGTTCGAAGGCGGGTAGAGGCTACAGATAGGTCCTTCTCGATCAAGCGTGATGCGGTTCGAGCAAGGCTGGCCCTGCACGTGCTACCAGCGCAGCAGGGCGAGTTCGTCGGTGAGATCACGCCACGTGGGGTTCGACGCGCGGATGAGATCGAGCTTCCAGGCGCGATTCCAACGCTTCAGCCGCCGCTCGCGCTCGACGGCATCGCGCATGTTCTCGTACGGTTCGAGGTACACGAGTCGATTGACACCGTAGCGTTTCGTGAAGCCTTTCACCGCGCCATCGCGGTGCTCCTGCATCCGCTGCATCACGTTGCTCGTCACGCCGACGTAGAGCGTCCCGTTCGGCTTGCTGGCGAGGATGTAGACGAAGCCCGAGCGAAGCATGAGATCGTAGCGTGATTGATCGCTCTCCAACGTACGTCATCCCCGACTTGATCGGGGATCCATACGGTGCATCGAGCCTGCTGCCAACGCCGCATGGATGCCCGATCAGGTCGGGCATGACATGGGCTACCAGCGCAGCAACGCCAGGTCGGCGGCGAAGGCGGGGCCCATGGCGAGAAGGACGCCCGTGTCGCCCGCGCCGTGGTCGCACTGGCGCAGCACGCGGTCCAGGATGAGCAGCACCGACACCGACGACACGTTACCCACGCGGCGGAGCACGTCGCGGCTCATCGCGAGCGCCGCCCCGTCCAGGCCGAGGCCGCTTTCGATGGCGCCGATCACCTTCGGGCCGCCGGGGTGGCAGAGCCAGCGGTCCACGTCGGCCAACTCGAGGTCATGCTCAGCGAGGAGCGACGTCACGTGCGGGGGAACGGCCTCGGCGGCCACGTCGGGTACGTCGGCGGAGAGGACGATCCGCATGCCCATCTCGGTCACGTCCCAGCCCATCGTGCGCTCGCTCTCGGGGAAGAACACCGAGCGGGTGGCGAGCACCTGCGGCCCGCGTGCGTCCGGACGCGGCGTCGCCACGGGGACGGCCCCATCGCCCTCCGGCTGTTCGAGGTCGATCTGCGTCGGCAGGCCCGCGACCGTGTTCTTCCCAGCCAGCGGGTGCGCATCGCCGACCATCAGCACCGCCGCCGAGGCATCACCGAAGAGGCCGCACGCGATGAGGTTAGCGACCGTTGTGTCCTGTTTCTGGATGGTGAGCGAGCAGAACTCCTGGCAAAGCAGCACAGCCGCCTCCGTCGGATGGCCGCGCAGGTAGTCCGCCACGCGGGCGAGCCCGGCAGCCCCGGCCGCGCAGCCGAGGCCATAGGCAGGCACTCGCTTGAGGTCCGTGCGGAACGGGACGCGGTTCATGATCCGCGCGTCGATGGTCGGGACCGCGATGCCCGTCGTGCAGGCCGAGAAGAGCATCGACACCTCGCTGGCGTGGATGCCGGCTTGCTCGAACAGTCGCGTGAGCACCTGTACGCCCAACTCGACGCCCACCTCGGCGTAGGCGGCGTTGGCGTCCTTCCAGCCGCTCATCGTGTGGTAGTCCGCCTTCGGGACGGCGATGTAGCGCCCCTCGACGGTCGTGTTGGCGTGCAGCCGCGCGACGCGGTTGAGGTTGATCCCCGTGTCGGCCCAGATGTCCTGGAGGTCGGCGAGGATCGAGTCCTGCGGATAGTAGTGTGGCGGGAAGCCCGTCGCGGTGGCGGCGATGTATGGCATGGGGTCAGAAATGGTGGCAGAGAGGAGGCAGAATGCAGAAACCTCCGGCGGGGTCCGATTTTCTGACCGACGGAAGAGGAAATGCCCTGGCTCTCCGTTTCTTCGTCTCCCGCTCCTGCTTCACGTGCCTGCTCGTTCCCGCTGCATGACCCGCTCCCTGCCCCCACTCCTAGCCGTCGTGCTCTCCATCGCGTTTCTCGGCTGCCCGCCCCCGCCTGAACTGCACTTCACGGCCGCCGAAATGTCCGGCTTCGAGGCGACCACGACCTACGACGCGGCCGTGGCCTACCTCGAGTCGCAGCGGGACTTCGCGTTCTCATCGAGCCAGATGCACCTGACGACCTTCGGGGAGTCGGCCGAGGGCCGTCCGCTGCCGCTCGTCGTCATCGGGGCCGACTCGTCGTCCGCGGAGGCGGTGCTGGCCACGGGCAAGCCGCGCCTGTTCCTGTTCGCCAACATCCACGCGGGCGAGGTGGCGGGCAAGGAGGCGCTGCTCGAATTCGTGCGCGACCACTGGAAGCTGGTCTACGGCCGGGAGGACATCGTCATGCTGATCGCGCCGATCTACAACGCCGACGGCAACGAGCGCGTCGCGCTCGACAACCGGCCCTACCAACTCGGGCCCATCGAAGGCATGGGGCAGCGCACCAACGCGCAGGGCCTCGACCTCAACCGCGACTTCGTGAAGGTCGCCGCGCCCGAGACGCGCGCCATGCTGCAACTCTTCGAGGACTACGACCCGCACGTGGTCGTCGACCTGCACACGACCAACGGCACGCAGCACGCCTACCACCTCACCTACAGCCCGCCGCTTTCGCCCAACACGGCGCCTGCGCTCGACGAACTGGTCCGGCAGCAGATCCTGCCTGTCGTCCGCGACACCGTCCGCGTCCGGACGGGCTTCGAGATCTTCGACTACGGCAACGTTCCCGGCGCGTTCGGCGAGCCCGCGACGCGCCCGCGCGGGTGGTACACCTTCGACGGCCGCCCGCGCTTCTCGACGAACTACGTCGGCCTCCGCAACCGCATCGGGATTCTGAGCGAGGCGTACAGCTACGCGACGTTCGAGGACCGCGTCGAGGCATCGCTCGCGTTCGTGACCGCCATCGCCGACGCGGTGGTGGCCCACGGCGACCGCATCCAGGCGCTCACCGATAGCCTCGACGCCGAGGCAGAGCAGGGCGCGCTCCGGGGCGAGCCGTTTGCGCTGCGCATCCGTCACGTCAGCGAGGGCGACACGACCATCCTCATGGGGGACACTGAGGAGATCCCGCACCCCACCACCGGCGAACCCATGCGCCGCCGCCTTGACGTGGTGACGCCGGAGGTGATGCCCGCCTTCACGCGCTTCGAGGCGACGGAGACGAACACGCTGCCGGCTGCCTACGTTTTCCCGCGCGACAACCAGGCCCTCCGCGACCTCCTCGATGTGCACGGCATCACGTGGGGGATCCCGCGCGAAGGCTTCTGCGGCCCGGCAGAGGCCTTCCGCATCGACTCGGTGAAGGTGCTCGGCGAATTCCAACAACGCGATATCACCGAGGTGACGGGCGCGTGGGAGCCCGTCGAAGGGCCGGTTGCGGGCGTCGTCGTGCCGACCAATCAGCCGCTCGCGCGTCTCGCCTTCACGATCCTGGAGCCGCGCTCCGACGATGGGGCGGTCGCCTGGAACGTCCTCGGCGACGCGCTACAGGAGGGCGACCTTTACCCGGTCCTGCGGATTCCCGATGAGGACGGCCTGCGTTCAATCCTGGATGGAACGGGGTGTGCAGGCGAGAATTGACGCTTGCGTGTTGCGATAGAGTCTTATGCGTTTTCTGCCTCTTCTCCTTCTGCTCCTTGCTAACGGTTGCGCGGACAACAGCGTCGCGCCGGGTGATCCGGACCTGCGCTCCGTGAACGCGGCGGAGCTGCAAGCCGAACTCGTAGCGCTCGACGCGGAGATCGTGGTGCTCAACGCGTGGGCGACGTGGTGCCTGCCGTGCCGGTACGAGTTTCCCGAGTTCACGGAGTTCGGTCGCCGCAAGGCCGCCGATGGGGTCGTCGTCCGCTTCCTGAGCATGGACTACGAGGGGGAGGTCCCAGAGGCCATCGCGTTCCTGAAGGAGCAGGAGGTCGAAGGCGTGACCTATATCAAGGCCCCGGGCACCACCACCTTCCTGCGCGACATGCACCCGCGCTGGTCGGGCGGCATCCCGGCCTCGTTCGTCTACGACGGCGACGGCAACCTCCTCGACTTCTGGGAGGGCATGGTCGACTACGAGGTGCTCGACCGCCGCGTAGCCGCCGCTCGCGCCCAACTCGACGGCGGCGATGCCGAAGAGACGCCCGAGCAGGACGCCACGGAGGAAACCGCCGCGCTCCGCCGCTGAGCGCTCAGCAGAGCAGGGAAGGAGACGAAGAAAGGGCTTGACGCGCTGAAACGGGTCCTGCACTTTTTCGACCTTCGACCTTCGACCTTCGACCTTCGACCTCACTGGACCGCGTCCACGAACGGTAGGAACCGGCAGACCTCCGGCGTGAAGAGCGCCATGCGCACGTCGGGGCTGAGGAAAAGGCCGAGTGAGAGGCCGCGCAGGATGAGCAGCGTGCCTACGACCGCGAGGCCCAGCGGGGCCCATCTCGCGAGGCGTGTCCGCCAGCGGGTACTCATGCGCCGCCCAGCGAGGCTCAGCGCCAGCATCGCTGGGAGCGTGCCGAGGCCGAACGCGGCCATGAAGCCCGCGCCGCCCTGGACGGTCCCCGACGCGATGGCCGTCGCGAGCGCGGCGTAGACGAAGCCGCACGGGAGCAGGCCGTTCACGAGGCCCACCGCGAAGAGCGCCGCGAGGCCGCCACGCTGGTAGAGCGGCCCCACGCGGGCGAGTAGCGGCCCCAGCCACCGCGCCGTCACGCCCTCCACGCGGCCGAGCCGACGGCGTAGCAGCGGGATGAAGGCGAGCAGCACCAGCACGACGCCGAGGCCGAACGCGAGCCACCGCTGCCAGCCCGCGAGCGCCACCACCGCACCCAGGGCCCCGAGCACGGCACCGAGGCCCGCGTAGGTCGTCGCGCGCCCGAGGTTGTAGAGCACGCGGCCTGCGATGAACCGGACGCGCGCCGCCGTTGCGCCCGGCAGCGCCAGCGCAAGCGGGCCGCACATCCCGACGCAGTGGACGCTGCCCACAAAGCCGAACACGAAGCCCGCGAGCAACCAATCCATCGCGCGTCAGGCCAGGTTACTCCGTGGCGTCCTCGCCGCTGTCCATGTCGTCGCCGTCTGTCTCGGCCATCATGCCTGCAGGGGCCGTCTCCGAAATCGGGGCCATGATCGACACTGGACCGGTCTGCGCGAAGTTGAGCACGGCCGCTACCTGCTCGCCCGACACGAGGTCGGCCGTGGCATCGATCAGCATAACGTGGAAGCCGCCAGGCTCTAGCGCCACCGTCTCGCCGGCGGGTACCGCGATCATCTCGACGGGGCGCATGCCCATTGTGCCCGTCTCCGTCTCGAACGACTCGTGGACCTCAACCACGTTGACGGCGGCGCTCTCGGCGCTCAGGAGGGTGTCGGCAGCGGAGCCGCCCTTGAGCGTGACGTACAGTGCGGAGTTGCCTCCGGCCGCCGCAGGTCGTGCCCAGGCGCTTTCGACGGTGAGTGGCGTGTCCGCCGCAGGCTCCGGTTCGGGCTCGGCAGGGGGCTCAGGTTGCGTGCAAGCGGTGACGATCAGGGCGAGGGCAAGAAGCGTGATACGCATGGGGGTAGACGGCAACGCCGCGAAACTGGAGAGGGGGAGACAGACCAGAAGCTACGAGGACCGATCGCTCAGCGGAGCGCGTTCGTGTCCTCGACGATGATCTCCGGCGGGGTGTTGCTGCCGCCGTAGTTGAACCGGAGCCGCTCGTCTTCGTCGATGAGCGAGATCTGGTCGGTGTGGTTCACGAAGTAGAACACCGTCCCGTCGTCGCTCACGGTCGAGTCGGAGCGCTCGACGCGGACGCGCATGCGTTCCATGAGGCGGCTGATCTCGGCAGGCTCGCCGGTGAGGAAGCGCCAGTCGGTGTCCTCGAGATCGTAGGCGCGGGCGTAGTCGCCCATCACGCTCGGCGTGTCGCGCTCGGGATCGAACGTCACCGTGAGGAACGTCACGTCGTTCGGGTTGCCGAGTTGGCGGCGGATCTCCTTCATGTTGGCTGTCGTGGCCGGGCAGATGTCGGGGCAGAAGGTGTAGATGAAGCCCAGCACGACGGGCTCGCCTTCGAAGTCCGAGGGAAAGTCCACGGCGGCACCGTCCTGGTCCACGAGCGCGAAGGAGGCGTCCGAGAGGTCGTCCATCACGCCGAGGCCGGAGTCGTCGGCGGGGCCGTCCTGCTGGCAGGCCGCGAGCAGGAATGCAAGAGCGAGAGCAGGGAGAACGCGAAGCATGGTCGCAGAAGTCGAGACGGAGAGTCGAGGAAGCAGACAAACGGGGAGTCAGGGCGCTCGTTTCGTACCCCAGCCGCTCTTCCCATCCACTTCGCGTACCAGGCTTGACATCGTCGCTGTCGGGCCAGCACCTTTTCGCACTTCGCACTTCGCACTTCGCACTTCGCACTTCGCACTTCGCACTTCCCCTATGTCTGCTGAAGCCAAACGCATCGCTGGCGAAGCCGCCGCCGCCCTCGTCGAAGAGGGCATGCGCGTGGGCCTTGGCACGGGCTCCACGACCGCCTTCGCCATCGCTGAGCTCGGGCGGCGCGTGCAGCAGGATGGCCTGCGGATGATCGGCACCCCTACCTCGTTCGCGGCGGAGCGGCTCGCCCGCCAGCACGGCGTCCCGCTCGCCACCCTTGACGACCTCGACGGGCCCAACGGCCTCGCCCTCGATCTCGCCCTCGACGGGGCCGACGAAGTGGACCCAGCGCTCAACCTCATCAAGGGGCGCGGGGCGGCACACACACGCGAGAAGGTCGTCGCCGCGCTCGCGGAGCGGTTCGTAGTGCTCATCGACCCGTCGAAGGAAGTGGAGCGGCTCGGAACGAAGATGCCGGTGTCCATCGAGGTCGTGCCGATGGCGGTTGCGCCGGTGGTGCAGGCGCTCGAACGCCTCGGTGCCTCGGTGCGGCTCCGCGCGGGCCAGCAGAAGGACGGCCCCGTCGTGACCGACCAGGGCCTCTGGGTCCTCGACGCGACGTTCGCCTACGGCATCGCCGACCCCGAAGCGCTCGACCGGGCGCTCCTCGCCCTGCCCGGCGTCCTCGACCACGGGCTCTTCCTCGGGCTGGCGACCGACGTGCTGATCGGGCACGACGGCGGCGAGGTGGAGCACCGGACGCAGTAGCGGGTGCGTTCGCACCGAGCCAGCCTCCGGGATACGCGGTCTCGGGTATCGGTCGCGTCAGCCTCCGGCCCGAGCTCGGCGCGCGATATAGCCGTGCAACTCCGGCGAGTCGGGGTCGAGCAGCCGAAGCGTGTCCACCATCGCGGCAATCCCGGCGCGGTTGGGCGCGTTGAACAGCACGACGAGGCCGTCCCGGCTCCCTTCGTAGTAGTACGCCATCGTCACCATGGACCAATCCGAGCCGAGGTGGCCCACCGTCGTTCCGTTCTCCAACTCGGTGATGTGCCACCCGAGGCCATACCCGGTGCGGATCGGGCAGCGCGCCTCGGGCACCGGGCTGCAGTCGATAGGAGGCTTGATGGAACGCAGCGTGTTGCGGTCGGCCTTGAGCTGCGGAGTCAAGCCGTCCCCACGCATGGACTGGATCAGAAATCGCGTGTAGTCCGCGAGGGTAATCACCAGGTCGCCCGCGGCTGAAAAGCTGCCCGTCTCGCGGCACCACCCTTCCGGCCTGCA
>JBCCRG010000065.1:0-11420 GCA_039208155.1 Bacteroidota bacterium
AGAAAAGACCGTGCCGGTACGGCATCGTCGGGTTTAGGAACGGGACTCGGGCGTGCCAGCGCTACTGGCTGCGTCCCTGGTGTCTGGGGCAACGAGGGTGTCTGGGATAACGAGGGTCGGCGGGACATCAGGGCGGATGGCTTTCCCAGCGCGGGCCTCGCCGTCGCCTTCGGACGGCATCGACGAGGGCGTGTCTGCCTCGCGCCAGATGCCCCAGGCGACGGCGAGCATGAGCACCGTCTCCGTCCCGAGCGCAAGCTGGCTCGAAGCCAGCGCCCCCGCGACGGCATAGCGGTAGATCAGGAACGCCCCGATGGTCGCCGCGACGACCGCCGCCGCCGCTCGCGCTTTGAAAACCGCACGGGGCATTTCCATCGCTCTCAGGAGGGCCAGCAGCAGCGCCACCACGGTCCCGATCACCGGCAGGGCCCCAAGCAGCCAACTGAGGTGGGCGTATTCGAGGTACTGCCCGCCGTAGAGGAGCAGCATCATCTCGTCGGTGTAGAGGCCGATGAAGACCCAGTTGAGGAGGGACAACCCGACGAGCGCACTTGCCGCCACGGCCAGCGTACGCCGCAGCCTGCCCTTGGCTTTTGCTTCCACGAAGGACGGCATCAGCAGGTCGCAGAGCGCACCGTAGACGTGGATCATCGGGAGGATGAGGTTGTAGAGCGCGCGCAGCGCCCCGGCCGCGCCCAGTCCGCCCCAGATGGGAATGAGGAGGAACGGTAGCAGCCCGTGTCCCATCTCCATGAGGCCCGTCGGGGCCGCCCAGCGGCCGTATGCGGTGTGCTGCTTGCGTACTTCGTCCCGATAGCCGGGAGCAGGCTCCTCCTCATCGCGGAGGTCGAGCCGGATGTAGATCCAGAGTGCCGCCGCCACGCTCGCGATGCCGAGGATGGCGAGCGCAAACTGGACGGTCAGGTTGCCCCAGATCCAATGCTCCAGGACCAGGATGCCGACGACCATCCCGAGATAAAGAAGGCCGCCGGTCACGGCCACGAACGGCCGGAATTGCGTGTAGCAGGCCCGCCGCATGATCCACATCGTCTTGATCGCCGCCTGCGCCACCGCCATCACGAAGCAGGCCGTTGCCATAGACGGCTGCCCGAGCGCTAGGGCGATGCCCCCTGCGATCACGTAGGCCACCGCGATGCCTGCGGAGAGGAAGCCGTGCCCGAAAAGCAGCGTGTGGAGGTAGCTGCGGGCGCTCGCCTTGAAGCGCCCCGCGCCAAACACCAGCTGCGGCTCGATAATGAACCCGGTGTGGATGGCCGTCGCGAGCAGGAAGCCCGCGTAGCCAACCATCGTGTAGATGCCGTACTCGGTCGGCGTGAGCGTCCGCGCCAGCCAGACGTTCAGCAGGAAGTTGGACCCGGCGAAGAGCGCCTGGTCCATGACCGTCCACGCCCCCCGCCCCAGCCAGGTCCGGGCCGTCGGTTCAGGCCCGGGGGCCTGCGAGTCAGCCGCCTGCGAGGTGGCCACGGTGGAAGCGACTGGGTGCGTGAGAGAAGCTGAGCGGTAACGGACGCCGCCTTAGTCGCCGTTGACGGCGTCGATGAAGAAGGCCACACCGCCGAGCGCGCCGCCGATGGCGAGCAGGTCGCGCACGCCGAAGCGGGGCCGCTCGATGGTCTCGATGATGAGCGTATCGCCTTCGCGGAGCACAGGGTAGGAGGCTACGTCCGTAAACGATTTGTCGAGGCTGGCTTCGAAGATCGGGCTGGTGCCCGAAGTCGGACGGAAGAGCCGCACGGTAGTCTGGCGGCGACGCTCCGGCTGCTGTGCCTCAAGCCGGGGCCCACCAGAGAGCGCGAGCAGCCGCCCGAGGTCCATACCCGGCCCAACCTCGTAGAGTCCGGGGTTCACCACCGCACCGACGACGTAGACCTGGATGGTCGGCTCGCCGGGCTGGGTGAAGAAGAAGTAGGACTGCACGTTCGAGCTCGTACGCTCGACGCGGCCGAACTGTCCCGGCGTGTAGGGTGTGCCCTGCGTGGGCGGCTGAGGGATCGTCTGGGGCGTGCCCTGCGGGGTGCCTTGCGGTAGCGGGGCAGGCTGGCTGCCGGGCGGCGTCTGCTGCGCGAGCGCAGTGGGCAGGGCGAGCGCGAAGGCCGCAAGAAGCACGGCGAGGCGGGCGGCGTGGGTCATCATCGGTCAGGGATCGGGAGAAGGGGCGCGGATCGGCGGAAGGAGCCGGAGGTGAACCAGCCGGGCAAAGGGCATGCCCGACCACCCCGGCAGCCTCGCCTAGCGCTTGCGCGTCGTGTACTCGGTCGTGTAGCGGTAGCCAAACGTCTTGTCGTGGCCCGAGGCGAGCTTCGGATCAAAGCGGTTGAGGACGACGCCTGCGATGTAGCCGCCTGCGCCGGTGAGTTCGGCGGCGGTCTGCGTGAGCGCCTCCGCCGAGGTGCCGCCTGCCGAGGCAACGAGGACGGCTGCGTCGGTGTGAACCGCGAAGAACGAGGCGTCGGCCGCGACGAGCGCCGGCGGCGCGTCGAAGATGATGAGGTCGAACGTGCCGTTGAGGCGGTCAATGAGGCGGTACACCTCCTCCCCGCTCCAGAGCTGCTCGGGGCTGTCGACCGGCTCGCGGACGGTGAGCGCGAAGAGGTTGTTCACGCTCGTGTTCCAGTAGACCATGTTCATCGCGGTCCCCTCGTTGCCCACGGGCGGGTTGGGTCCGAGGCCGAGATAGTCGTGCACGGACGGACGGCGGAGGTCGGCATCCACGATGAGCGTCCGGAGCCCGGCCTGCGCGGCCGAGATCGCGAGGTTGATCGCGGTGACGGACTTGCCGGAGCCGACCTCGGGGCTCGTGACGACGAGCGAGTTGGTCTGGCCGCTGCCGGTACCGAGACGCGCGTAGAGCGAAGCCTGGAGGTGGCGGTACGACTCCGCCGCGGGCGCGAACGGGTCCATCAGCGTCACGAGCGCGGGGTTGACGGGGCCCTGCTTACCCTTGGGCACCTTGACCTCGGGGACGACGCCGAGGACGGGGAAGCCGTACTCCGCGAGGTCGCTCGGCGCGTAGAGGGTCGTGTCGGTGCGGTAGCGCGCGAACGCGGCCCCGACGCCGAGCAACAGGCCCAGCCCGAGCGCGAGCGGGAGCGTCATCGGCCAGTTCGGGCGCGACGGCTTGAGCGGCACCTGCGGCTCGCGCACGACCTGCGTCACGCCAAACTCCGACTCGGCAGCCACTTCGGCTTCGTTGAGACGGCTTTCGAGGAACTGGTAGCTCTGCTCGGCGGCAGAACGGGCGCGCTCCAACTCGGCCACTTCCTGCGCACGGCCCGGGATGGCGAGAAGCTGACCGCGCTGCGCCCCGAGGCGCTGGCGGAGGGCAGCGGCCTCAGCGCGTGCGCCTTCGAGGGCGACGCGCTCCTGGCTGATACGCTGGCGCAGCGTCGTCACGTACGCCTCGCCGGTCTGCGTCGTCGGATCGACGCCGCCCGCAGCCACAACCTCATCGACAAACTGCTCGGAGAGCTGGGCGCGGCGGGCGCGGAGGCCCGAGAGCTGCGCCTCGTAGCGCGCCACGTCGGGGTTGAGCGACGGGTTCGAGCGCAGCATCGGCTGCTGGACGTAGATATTGTTCAGGATCTGCTCCAGCTCAGCGATTTTTGTCTCGGTATCGCGGAGCTCACCTTGGACGCCGGAGGCGATGCGCTGCGTGAGGCGCGGCTGCAGCTCAGCGAGCTCGCGCTCGAGTGCCTGCAGCGACTGCTCGCGCATCGAGGCGTCCACCCGGGCGCGGTCGAGCTGCGCCTCGAGCGAGGCCACCTGCTGGATCGACTGCTGCGCCTGCGCGCCGAGGTCGACGGCCCCGCGCTGGCTGCGGAAGCGGCTCAGTTCGGCTTCGAGCGCGTTCAGCTCGGCTTCCCGCTGGTCGCGCTGCTCGGTGAGGAAGCTGCTCGTCCGCTCGATGAACTCGCGGCTCGTCTCCTGGGAGCGGCGCTGGTATTCCTCCATGTAGAACTGCGCGAGCATGTGCGCCTCCTCGGCGGTCGCGCCCGAGGCCGACACGCGGACGGCGTCCACTTCCAGCCCGGCGGGCTCGACGTTGACGTAGTTCTCCTGGATGACAGCCCCCAACGAGCGCGGCGTCAGCGGTTGGTCCGTGACCGCGTCAAAGATGGGGAACGGCTCGCCGCGCTGCTCGGCGACGGCCATCAGCCGCTCGGCGGCACGCTCCGCAATCACCGGCGACTGCTGGAGGATAATCGCCTGATTGAGCACCCGGCGTGTGCTTTCGCCCCCACCCGGCGTGTCCACGAAGCGACCCATGATTTCGGTCTGGACTTCGTTCGGGTTGGGCGTGTTGACGAGGAGAATGGCGTACGAGTCGTACTGCGGTCCTAGCGCGAGCACCGCACCGACCGTGAGCGCCACGATGAGCGCGGTGATCCCGAGGATGAGCTTCCAGCCCCGGCGCAGGATATCGTTCTTCTCCTGCGCGGCGCGGCGCGCTTCGAGCTTGCGCGGCGGGGTCGTGTTCGGGAAGAGCGGCGCGGGCGGCGGGTCGCTCAGCGGCACCGGCACTAGGTTCGCGTTCGTGCGAGGCGCAGGAACGCCAACTGGGCGGCGGTCATAGCCAGCGCTGGGGGCCAGGGCCTGCGACGGCGGCACGGGGGCGCCATCGCGCTCGGACCGGGTCGCCTCGACGCGGATCTCGTTGGGGTCCTGCGGCCCGTAGCCGTCGGCTCCGCTTTCCATGCCATAGATCGGGTCGGAGCCGTAGGGCTCGACGTTGCGCACCTCGGGAGAGAGCGGTGCGTCGTCCTGGAACGAGCGGAGTTCGCGCGCGAGGCGGGCGCGGTCGCCATCGCGCATGGGGCCTCCGGACGGCGGGAGCGCTGCAGGATCGTTGGGGTTCGCCATGGGATAAAAAGACGAGGCCGCTGTGCAGGCGGCGTGGGCAGAAAGGAGCGGGGATGCACGCTCGCTCGCAAGGATCTGACCAAGATTCCAGCCTCCCTATTCTCACGGGGCTTGGGTATGCTTCTGGCACATCCTTGCCGAGTAAAACCGCGTCGAGCGCCGTGAAATCGGTTGAGCGGCGGCGGCAGATCGAGCCTCGCGCGATCCAGTGAGACGCCCCTGGGTTTCGATGCGTTAACGAGTGGGGTTAACGGGGCACGGGGCCGCGTCCGTGCGCAAGGGTGGACCTGCACAGAGCACGACCGTCGAGCAAGCAGGCGGCCGTCGGCCATGCTGGCTAGCCATCGCTGCTGCTCGACGCTGGAAGGTAGGGTCCCCCCTCCCGCTGTCAAGCGCTCAGACGGACTTCAACCAGCGGTTCATGATCCATAGGTGCGGATTCTACCAAATCCGGGAGCTGACGTGGGACCGATCCAGAGCACCGAGGACGGATTTGGGCTGTCAGCTGTCAGCTATCGGCTTTCAGTTTCCCAAGTCGCAACTCATCAAGCGGACTTGGTAAGCAGGAAGGCAGAAGTTCGAAGGCAGAAGGATGACGTGCCGCTATCGAGTCTTCGGAAGCATGACTGCCTGAGCAGCGTCCAGCGGGGCGCCCCAGTCACTCAGCTACAGGGCCACACGGCGGCGGGGGCTCACCGCTTCACGGCCACACCGCAGCACTTTTGCATACCCGCTTATAACAGCCAACCAACGGCCAACAGCCCATTGCTAATCACCCAGCCTCATACGCCCTGGTGGCCGAGCAAGTCGGGACCCGTCGGCGGGGACATGCGCGCGAGTTGGAACGCTGTCGCACGGTCGGACTCCGCCCGCTGCGTGACGCCGAGGTAGGCGAAGATCTCGCTGCGGAGCGTGTAGGCGTCCGCGTCCGACGGGTTGAGGTCGATGCTCTGCGTCACGTCGGGCAGCGCGCTGGCGTAGTCGCCGATGGCGAGCAGCGCGAGGGCGCGGTTGAAGTAAGCCTCGGCGTAGCCCGGCGCGAGTCCGAGCGCGATGCCGTAGTCGGCGACGGCCTCGTAGGGACGCCCGTAGTCGCCGAACGCGTTCCCGCGGTTGAAGTAGAGTTTGGCGTCCTCCGGCGCGACGCGCATCGCCGCGGTGAAGTCGTGAATCGCCTGGTCGAACTCCTGGACGGACGCGAACGCGAGGCCGCGGTTGTTGAACGTGTCCGAGTCGGGGCCGTCAAGGTGGAGCGCCTGCGAGTAGTCGGCGATGGCCGCGCGGTAGTGGCCCCGGCGCTGGTGGGCGAGACCGCGGTCGTAGCGGCAACTCGCGTCGAACGGCATCAGGTCGATGGCGCGGTCGAGGTGCTGGATAGCGCGGTCGAGGAAGACGGCGCTGGCGTCGTCGTAGCCGAGGTCGAGGAGGCGGACGGCTTCCTCGTAGGCCTGGCTGGCCTTGAAGTGCTCGCGTTGCGCGCGAGCCTGGGGGTCGAGCATGGGTCAGAGAGAACGGTGGGGAGAGCGCCGAGGCCTCTTGCGAAGGCCGTGCCGAGTTGTTCTGGTCCTCGTTGTGCCAAGCTTACCCGCCCAAATTGGCCCATTTGGACCTGTTAGCATCCACCTCCCGTGGTACCCGGTCCCGCCCCGCGTCTCACTCTGGCGTCCCGAGCCGGGATCGGCACTGATGCCGCAGCCGCCTCAATCGGGCCTACGAGACCTTGAGCCGCACCGTTCGAGCAACTTCTTCCGCCCCCGCCCTGCCCCAGAAATCAAGCGCCCCGCTGTTGCCAGCCACCACCCGCGCCTCGACGCGCAATACACCCTGCTCGCGCGCCCAATCCCGCACCGCATCCACGAGCCGCGCACCAACGCCTCGCTGTCGCGCTGCCGGGTCCACCACCAGTTCGTCGATGAAGGCGTAGAGGTCCGACGCGTAGAGCGGGGGCGGCGTCAGCAGCCGCGCTGTGACGAGGCCTGCCACGGCTCCGTCCACGACGGCCACGAAGAAGCCTCCCGCCTCCGTGCCCACCAACGCGCGAAACTCGGCCGACCAGAGCGCTCGGGCGTCCTCGGCAGTGGCGAGCGTCGAATCGAGGCGCGCCTGCTCGGCATCGAGATGCGCCCAGAGCCGGAGCGCGGCCTCGAGGTCGCCGGGCCGGGCGCGGCGGACAGTGATCGGATCGGACATCGCGCACGACCTACATGACCCCCAGCCGTTCGCCGCGCGGGTTGAGGTAGCCCTGCGCGCGCAGCAGTTCCGCGTTCAGGATCGCCCCGCCAGCGGCGCCGCGGATCGTGTTGTGCGAGAGCACGATAAACTTGACATCGAGCAGCTCGCACTCGCGGAGACGTCCGACACTGACCTGCATACCTCCGCCGAGATGCACGTGGCGGCGCGGCTGCGGGTACGCGTCTTCGTCGAACACCCGGATGAGCGGCGACGGGGCCGAGGGCAGGTTCAGAGCATCGATGGGTGACGTGAAGCTGCGCAGCGCCTCGACCACCTCCTCCATTTCCCAATGGTCGTTGAACTGGACGGACACCGCCTCCATGTGTCCGTCCACGACCGGCACCCGCGTGCACGTCGCCGACGTGAGGATGGCCTCGGGCTCGATGCCGTTCTCCGTCAGCGTGCCGAGCAGCTTGCCCGGCTCCTCGCCCAGCTTCGGCTCCTCGCCGCCGATGTAGGGTACCACGTTCGCTACCGCGTCCAGCGACGCCACGCCGGGATATCCCGCCCCGCTGAGCGCCTGCATCGTGACGACGTGCATCGCCCCGATGCCGAAGGCGTCGTGCAGCGGCTTGAGCGCGCACACGAGCCCCACCGCCGAGCAGTTGGGGTTGGTGACGATGTAGCCGCGCGCGTCGAGGTCGTCGGCCTCCTCGTTCCACCGCTGGCGCTCGATGAGCTTCGTGTGGTCGGGGTTGACCTCCGGGATGAGGAGCGGCACGTCAGGGTGCATCCGGTAGTTCTTCGCGTTCGAGATCACCGGATAGCCCACCCGCGCGAAGGCGGCCTCGACCTCGCCCGCCACGGACGAGTCGAGCCCCGAGAACACGAAATCGCAGTCGAGGGGCGGCTCGCACGTCTGCACCTCCATGCCTGCTACGATCTCAGGCATCGGCGTGTCGAGCGTCCAGTGCGCGGCGTCGCGGTAGGGCTTGCCCGCGGAGCGCTCGCTGGCGGCGAGCGCCGTGACGCGGAAGTAGGGATGGCCGTCGAGCAGTTGGACGAAGCGCTGGCCAACCGCGCCGGTAGCGCCGAGAATGCCGACTCGGATCATGGTGCGAGAGCGAGAGGAGGTGGAGGAGGAAGGACAGGCGCAATCTACCAGGGGCTTCGCACAGCGATCCGCACGGACCGAGTAGCTTGCGCGCATTCGAACCTCCCCCGCCTACTCCTTCGCCCATCTTCGCCATGCCCAACGCCGCCACGTCTGCTCGCCTTATCGATGGCCGAGCCATCGCCGCCGCCGTCCGCGCTGACCTGCGTGCGGACGTGGACACCTGGATCGCAGCGGGCCACCGAGCCCCCGCGCTTGCCGTCGTCCTTGTGGGCGACAACCCGGCATCGGCGTCCTACGTGCGCGGCAAGACGAAGGCCGCTGAGGAGGCGGGCATCGTCTCCAACACGCTGCGCCGCCCGCCCGACTTCTCGGAGGCCGATCTCCTCACCCTCATCGCCGACCTCAACGCGGACGACCTCGTTGACGGCATCCTCGTCCAACTCCCCCTCCCCGATCACATCGACGCGGCCAAGGTGATCCAGGCCATCGCGCCTGCGAAGGACGTGGACGGCTTCCACCCAGAGAACGTCGGACGGGTCGTGCTAGGCGCGGGCGGCTTCGCACCGTGCACCCCGGCGGGGATCGTCGAGATGCTGCGCCGCGCCGAGATCCCGACGCGCGGTGCCAACGCGGTCGTGATCGGGCGCAGCCACATCGTAGGCACGCCGATGGCGAACCTGCTCATTCAGCGCGGCCTGGACGCGACCGTGACGGTCTGCCACAGCCGCACGGCCGACCTCGCAGCGCACACGCGCCAGGCTGACATCCTGATCGCCGCCGTCGGACGCCCGCACATGGTCACCGCCGACATGGTGAAACCCGGTGCTGCGGTGATCGACGTGGGCATCAACCGCGTGGAGGATGCGAGCCGCGAGCGTGGCTACCGCCTCGTGGGCGACGTCGACTTCGAAGCCGTGCGCGAGGTAGCAGGCGCGATCACGCCCGTCCCAGGCGGCGTCGGCCCGATGACGATTGCGATGCTGCTGCGCAACACATTCGACGCGGCGCGGCGGGGCCACTGAGGATGCTTTCGCGCACGGCCCGGTGCTCCGCTAAATGTTCGCAGTCGGTGCAGTGGACATGAAAGCGGGCCTCCGTATCTTGATAGCCTTGCCATCGCGACAGATCCACCGTGTGGAAGTCGCGCTGCTGCCTGGCCAGGTAGCTCAGTTGGTAGAGCAATGGACTGAAAATCCATGTGTCGGCGGTTCGAGTCCGTCCCTGGCCACCGTTCTTTTCGGCGTGTTGCGTTCGTGTGAAGCCCGCATTGATCGTGCGGGGCCTGTTGCTCGGAATCTGCAGTACGCCGTATGTTTTGAATCTGTCGCCGAGCCACGCGCGAGGTGACATCCTGTCTGGTCCGGTAGTTCAGTTGGTTAGAACGCCGGCCTGTCACGCCGGAGGTCGCGGGTTCGAGTCCCGTCCGGACCGCCGAACGGCACGTTAAAGTGCTCGTTGAAGCAGGACCTTACAGGAATACCCGAAGCCCTTTGCGCAGACGATGCGCAAGGGGCTTCGTCTTTTTGTGCCGCTGTTGAGGGGCTAGGCAGCCAGACAACTCTAGTCGGACGAGGATGGGACGTAGCACAGCGAAGGCCCGACCGGGCTCACCTCGCTCGATCAGCGTCGCTCGAAGAACACGACGCCGCCGCTGCTGCCGCCCGTGAGGAGGTCGAGGTCACCGTCGCCGTCGAGATCAGCGAAGGCAGGCGTGGCGAGATCGGGCGTGAGCACGTCGAGGGTACCCGCTGGCGTGAACTGGGGCGCAGCACCAGGGCCCTCGTTGCGCAACACCTGGAAGCCATCGGCCTCGCTGCCGACGACGAGGTCGGGGTCCCCATCGCCATCGAGGTCGGTAAACGTCGGCGCGCTGCGGCGGCCAGCGTCGAAGTCGCCGAACGCCTCAGGCACGGACACGAAGCGGGGAGCCTGGGGCGTCCCCTCATTCCGGAACAGGTTCAGTTCGCCGGACGACTCCCCCACCACGAGGTCGAGGTCGCCGTCGCCGTCGAGGTCGGCCAAGGCCGGGACCGTGTTGCTGCCGCGGTCGATCTGAGCGAGCGGGTCGGTGGCAAGCACGAATCGCTCAGCGCCATCGCCTGCTTCGGGGTCGTTGCGGTAGAGAACGAGACGATTCCGCCACGTGCCGAGCACCACGTCGAGGTCGCCGTCCCCGTCGAGGTCGCCCAGCGCCGGGGCGTAGTGGTAGGCGACGGGCAGACTGAGGGTGTCGGCCAGCTGAAAAACGGGAGCGCCGGGGCGACCGATGTTCTCGAAGCGGACGACGCGCGACGTCTCGGGGTCGGCGGGGTCGAGCTTGTTGGCGATCAGGAGGTCGAGGTCGCCATCGCCGTCCAAGTCGCCTAGCGCGGGCGTGCTTTCGGCACCGACATCGAGCATGGACAGGAAGCGCTCGGTTTGCAGCTGGTACCCATTGTCGGTGTGCTCGTAGTAGAGGAGGTTGTCGACGGCGGAGCGGTTGGCGTTGAAAGCCCCGCCAAGCACGCCCACGAGCAAGTCGAGGTCGCCGTCCCCGTCGAGATCGCCCTTCGCGGGCGCGTTGTAGCCGGTCGTCGAGACCGGGTTTTCGGGCGGGAACGTCTGCGGCACTGAGCGAAGATTGGGACGCTCGCATGTGCCTTGGTTCTCGATGAGGAGCACGCTGGGCTCGAAGAAATCGCCCCACAGGAGGTCCTGGTCACCGTCGCCGTCCACGTCCGCGAAGGCGAGCGTGTTGGCCCCATGCATCGAGCCGCCCGGCAGTGGATCGTTTGGCAGCGGATCGCTGGGTATCGGACCGCCAGGCATCGGGCCGCGGGGGCTGCCACCACCGCCCGGGATGTTCGCGCCAGGCACATTGGGCATCGGTAGGCTTGGCGCGGGTTTGTCGCCGGGCTGCGATGTCTCCCCAATCTGCCCGATGATCTCGATCCCCTCGAATCGATCCGTCACCAGTCGGAAGCGAGGTAAGCCCTCGTCGTCCGTGCCGGTGCTCTCGAAGCGGCTGACCGTGCCGTCGATGCGGCCGAGAAAGAGGTCGAGCCGGTCGTCGCAATCGAGGTCGGTGACGTTGAGGATGTTCTGGCGGTCAGCGAAGAGGGGTGCCCCATCGGTCATGCGGAGCGTGTCGGTGGCGAGCCGGAAGCGCGCTTCGCCGCCGGACGGCTCGTTGAGGTACGCCTTGACGTAGCTGTAGCGCTGCTCGGCCAGGAGATCGGGGTCCCCGTCCCCATCGAAGTCCGCGAACCGG